>NZ_JBQENT010000068.1:0-17344 GCF_052044855.1 Metabacillus sp. 22489 | reverse complement strand
CAAACTCTCCAATAAAGTGTTTGACTTGCTCATTGTGTACTTAATAGTACGATTTGTTGTTAATCGAAATTAACGTTGGCACGCTTGGTTTTGTTTAGTTTTCAAAGAACATTCATTTCAACTTCTTTTCAGAAGCGACTTTATTAATATAACATCTTTCATTTAGTAAGTCAAGATGTTTTTTTAATAACTTTTATTGCTTTTTTAAATCATCCGCTGTTTGAGCGGCGATTTATAATATATCATCATTTATTTAAGAGATCAACCTCTTTTATAAACTTTTTTTCGTTTTTTTGAGAACTTCATCATTAACACGTTTAATAAATGGTTTTTTTCTTCTATTGCTTTCTTAACAATATGTGACCGTTTATTTATTTCATCTTCCTTTAATAACTCCTGTACGATGTTGATTTCTTTTTCAATTAACATTTCAAGCTCTATTCTCTCCTTTTCTGATAACGTATAGTAAATCAAACATTCCACCTCATTAAATCATTTTTAAATCTATTTTATCTTTTTTCTTGCATTTCTAATCATTTTCACAAAAGTCCAAGCATAGACTTGTCACAAAGAAGCTCGGACGAGGAGGACTAGGATGAATCAGTTTCATGTCATTCATATGAGGAAAATTAAGCAACTTGCAATGATAATGCTTGCTGCCTTTTTTACTGCTGGAATCATATATGTAGAAACCGTATTAAACTATCCCGTATTTTCTACTTCAAGTGGCCCTAAGGCGATTTATAAAGGTGAGGAAAAAACAAAGGAGGTTGCATTAACATTTGATATTAGTTGGGGAGATGTAAAAGCAGAGCCGATTCTCGATACTTTAAAGAAACATAACGTAAGCGCAACGTTCTTTCTCTCTGCATCATGGGCTGAAAGACACCCTGATCTTGTTAGTAGGATGGTAAAGGACGGTCACCAAATCGGAAGTATGGGATATGCATATAAAAACTATACTGATCTTGAAGCAAGCGAAGTTAATAAAGATTTACTAATGGCACAAGAGGTTTTTAAAAAACTAGGGGTTAAAAATATTTCTTTATTAAGACCACCTAGTGGAAACTTCAATCGAGAAGTACTTAATATAGCAGAAAAGCACGGTTATACAGTCATCCATTATAGTATAGATTCTAATGATTGGCAGAACCCAGGTATTGAGAACATCATTCGTAATACAACTTCTTCAATTAAAGGTGGCGACATCGTCCTTTTACATGCCTCTGACAGGGCGAAACAAACAAATAAGGCACTTCCATCTATCATTAATGAGATTAAAAACAAAGGGTTAAAAAATGTAACTGTCGAAGAATTAATATCGAACGCGGAAACAAAAACATCAGAGGTAAAGTAAATAGAAAAGAGCTAGCGAGAATGTACTGCACCCCAAAAGTTAGTAGAAAAATCTAACTTTTGGGGGTCACCTCAGGACTAGCTCTTTTTTGCTTGAGTGAATTTAGGGAGCATTAGGAGTTGAAAGGCATTACAAAATTGGATTGGTATTAGCATAAGAAGTAACCAATCTTCCTCATTTACTCTAAGCGCTGGAAACCACTCAATTGTAGTTACTACAACCATGAAAAATAAAGCAGGTATAAACGCTTCCTTATTCGTTGATGTTCGCTTAAAGTATGCAACAATTAGGCCAACAACTAATATGTAAATAGCTATTAACACATAAGGGATAATTGATTCATTATCCTTCGCGAATACCTGAAATCGGAAATAAACTAAATCAAATAAGACAAATGCTATTAATACAATTTGAGCTAAGTTCCACATTGAAATGGAACGAAATATTCCCAATCCAAAGCGATGTACTGTTAAATATGCGAAAAAACCCATTTGGCTAATTACGCTAAATATTAATCCGACTCCAAATAGCCAAAATAAGACTGAGATAATTTCTAAAAAATCAAATTTTATAAATAGCTCCTGATAATCTGACCACCTTAATGCAAAACCAATAATCCCTGTTGATATACCGCCTACAAGTAAAGTACTTAGAAAAAAGCGTACCCAATTTCGACTTTTCACAACAATATCCTCCATAACATTACTATTATTGATTTTACCAATCCTTTTGTTAAATTGCTACATCATAAGTTTTTTCCTCGTATAAATTCGTTCATCTCATTCAAAAATATAAACTGTAAAGAAAAATTGAAAGGAGCTTGGATTAATGAAGAGATACACGCTCCTCATAATTCTTGCATTATCGCTATATGTGATGCTTTCTGGGTGTGCACCTCGCGAAGAAGCCGGATCCCAGATGGATTATGATGAAACGAAAAAAATGATGATAGACATACTCGAAACTGACGATGGCAAAAAGGCATTGCAGGAAGTCATGAAGGCTGAGGATATGCAGCAAGCGTTAATTATGGATCAAAAAACCGTGACAGAGACAATTCAAAAAACACTTACTTCTGAAGAGGGAACTAAGTTTTGGCAAAAGGTATTTGAAGACCCTAAATTCGTTGAGAGCTTTGCAAAAAGCTTACAGGAAGAGCATGAAAAAGTCATAAAGGGGTTAATGACCGATCCGGAATATCAAAAGCTTCTTATCGAGGTATTTCAAGATCCTGAGATGGAAAAAAGCTTACAAACCTCTCTAAAAAGTAAAGAATTTAGAGAGCATCTAAAAGAGGTCATTTCGGAAACTCTCGAAAGCCCATTATACAAAGCTAAAATCCAAGAAACACTATTAAAGGCTGCTGAAGAGGCAGGAAAAGGCGAAGAGAAACCCAAAGGTGATGAATAAGGTAATTTATTGATAAACAAAAAAGCGCTGAAACCAGCGCTTTTTAAACATGTAATAATTCTACCACTTGCTCAGCAATTGTCTGATATATTCTACCAGTTGAATGAGTCTCAGCATAAACTGATGGAGCAAAATCATCCTCATTCCAATCTGGTTGTTGAAGAGGTATTTTTCCTATTAGTGGTACACGAAGCTCTTCAGCTAGTTTTTCTCCACCGCCACGTCCAAAGACATACTCCTTTTCCTTCGTTATTGCACTTTCAAAGTATGCCATATTTTCAATAACTCCGATTATTTCATGGTCTGTTTTCAGTGCCATTGCTCCCGCTCTTGCCGCAACGAATGCAGCAGTAGGATGTGGAGTTGAAACGATAATCTCTTTACAGGATGGAAGCATAGAATGAATATCCAACGCTACATCACCTGTTCCTGGAGGAAGATCAAGCAAAAGAATGTCCAAATTCCCCCATTCAACTTCATGAAAGAAATTATTAAGCATTTTCCCTAACATTGGGCCTCTCCAAATAACCGGTGCATTATCCTCAACAAAAAAGCCCATTGAAATGACCTTTACCCCAAATCTGTCAACAGGGATAATTTTTTCACCTCGAACAACAGGTCGTTTTGTAATCCCCATCATATCCGGTACACTAAACCCGTAAATATCCGCATCAATTAATCCAACCCTTTTCCCTAAGCGAGCAAGAGCCACAGCAAGATTTACAGATACAGTTGATTTACCTACTCCACCTTTACCACTGGCAATTGCTAAAAAGGTCGTTTTGCTATTTGGACTTAGCAAATCTTCATTTGTTGATTGGTCTTGAAAAGCCGAAATCGTTTCTTCAGGAAGCTGATGAAAACGAAGTCCAACAGATTCCGCTCCATTTTGTTTAGCGAGTGTGACAATTTGCTGTTGTAATTGTAGCTGTTCAGCTGAATTTGGCTTTGAAATTCCGATTTTAAAACTAACATGTGCTTTTTCTTCTTTTATTTTTATTTCCTCAATTGCATTTAATTCTTCTAATGTTTTATGTAAAAAAGGCTCTTGCAGTTGTCCGATGATTTTACGTAATTCTACTTCTCCTAGCATCCTAACCACCCTTTTTGATTTCGTTTACATTCAGTATACCATAACAAAATCAATAGTTAGAGAATGAAGCCTTGAACAGAATTTATATTAATCAGGTGGGTTTTCTTCATTTGAAAAATATCTTAGGATGCCGTTATAAATTGATGCTGCTACTTCCTCTTGGTATTCTTCCGTTGACAGCATTTTTTCTTCTAACGGATTTGATAGGAAACCTACTTCTACTAAAGCACCAGGCTTTTCAACCTTATTAAGCAGATATATCCCATTTATCGGTTTTGCTACTCGTTCTGTGTTCTCCAGATTTCTCCGTAGTTCATCTTGGATAAATTTCGCGACGTTTTCATTTTCAACGAATTTTCCATGATAGAATGTTTGAGCACCGCTCCATTTAGCAGAAGGTATAGCATTTAGATGGATACTAAGAAAAAGTTCAGCCTCTGATTCATTTATAATTTCAACCCGTTTTTTTAAGTCCTCTACTTTCCGTCTGCTATATCCGGACGTATCCTTATCAGCTAAGTCAACATCCTCTTCTCTTGTCATCAAAACAAGCGCACCTTGCTCTTGAAGATAATCCCTTAACTTTAAAGAGATACTAAGGGCAACATCCTTTTCTTGCAACGTGCTCCCGACAGCTCCACCATCAGGACCGCCATGTCCAGGATCTAAATAAATAACCTTCCCTGTAAGGGGCAAATTCCATGATTCCCATGAATTATTATCGGAAAATTGCCATTGAAATAGGAAAAGCAACAATATAAAACCAGCTAAAAAGCCAAACCATTTCATTTTCTTTTTCATACTTTCCCCTCCTGCTCGTCCTCATTTCAATATATGGGACAATCAGGAGGAATATGATAATCAAAATAGAGGATTTTTCTAATGAAGTCTTAACTTATATCGCTTCTCACCCTTAATAAAACCTTCCTGCCAAAACGTATGGATATAATGCTCACTCGCTATATATAATTCATCATATGAGACATCGTTTATCTTAACTTTCCCCCAATTAAGAAAGTAATCATAAAATTCATCAATTAACCGTTTTTCTTCATGTTGGCATCTTTTATTAGCAGCATCCATTGTCTCTCCATAATAGCCAAAACGACTGTATTTAGCCCCTAACAAAAAGGCTTCAATTGCATAATCTACACATGCTTCTTCTATTATTTTTTTCCTGCCATTGTCGATCATTTTACCGAAGCAAAAGTTCATTTGATTTTTTATTTCTGTTAAAGAAAGCTCCCTAAGCATTTTTTTCTCATATTTCAATTCCTTTTGATATCGCTTTTGTTTAATCGAAATAACGTCACTCATATCGAAAGCCTCCTTATATGTATTGTTCATCCCTCCTGACATATCATTCGAGAAATCTCTTCCAATTTTCTTAGCTATTATTATCTAAACAAACAAAAAAGAGCATCAAAATCGATGCTCTTTTTATCCTTTTAATGGTTTACAGCTTTTTTCAATCCATCTTGTTTTGTATGGACAGCTATTCGTTCCATTAGCTTATTGCTTTCCGCATTTAAGCCAATTAAGCTCACTTTAACCCCATTTTGATGGTACTTTATGACGACCTTATCAATAGCACCAACTGCTGAATCATCCCATAAGTGCGCTTGTGATAAGTCCAAATCAATTTCCTTTACATCCTCTTTATAATCAAAGCTATCGACAAAGTCAGTAACAGATGCAAAGAACAATTGACCAGATACTTTGTATACCTTTTTCGATGCACCAGCTGATAAAATGCTCGTTACTTTCACCTTCGATATTTTAGCAGCAAAGAAAATCGCACTCATGATAATCCCAACAAGAACACCTTTAGATAGGTCATGTGTCATAACAACTGTAACAACAGTCGTAATCATAACTAAAGTATCTGTTAATGGTACTTTGTGAAGGGTCTTTAAAGCAGACCAGTCAAACGTTCCAATCGAAACCATAAACATAACTCCAACAAGTGCTGCCATTGGAATTTGAACTAAAATATCATTTAAAGCAATAATAAGAACTAATAAAAATCCTCCCGCGACAAATGTAGACAATCTGCCTCTCCCACCAGATTTTACATTAATAACAGATTGGCCAATCATCGCACATCCAGCCATTCCACCGAATAAGCCAGAAACAATATTAGCAATCCCTTGTCCACGTGCTTCTTTATTTTTATCGCTTTCCGTATCAGTCATATCGTCAACAATTGATGCAGTTAATAATGATTCAACAAGCCCAACAATTGCGATCGATAATGAATACGGGAAAATGATTTGTAATGTTTCAAAGTTTAAAGGAACATCCGGAAATAAAAACACTGGTAACTGCTGAGTTAATTCGCCCATATCCCCCACTGTTCGTACATCACTGCCTGTCAAAACCGCAATGATGGTCATGACAACAATTGCAACTAATGGAGCCGGCACCACTTTGGTAAACCGCGGTAAAATATATATTATCGCAAGGGCTCCTGCTACCATTGCATACATTTCCCATGATTCACCCTTAAAATGAGGCAATTGTGCGGTAAAGATAAGAATTGCTAATGCATTCACGAAGCCAGTCATGACGGATCGGGGAACAAATTTCATTAATTTGCCCAGCTTCAAGATTCCCATAATGATTTGTAGAACACCTGTTAATAGTGTTGCAGCAAGAAGATATTGCAAACCATATTCCGAAACTAATGACCCCATTAACAGTGCGGTTGCTCCTGTTGCTGCCGAAATCATTCCAGGTCGACCACCGACAAAAGCTATTGTTACTGCGATACAAAATGAAGCATATAATCCTACCATTGGGTCTACACCAGCAATTAAGGAAAACGCAATTGCTTCAGGAATTAACGCAAGGGCTACAACAATTCCCGCTAATATATCTCCCTTGATATTGCCAAACCATGAATATTTAATTGTACTTAAATTCAAAATGACACCTCTTCCATTAATTTTAGTTGTGACTTTCAACTCTCATGAAAGTCGGGTCCGTTCATAACAAGTGAATTATATAGAGATTTGCCGTTTTTGTGAAATTACATGTAAACGCCATCAATCAATAATTGCTCTTATATGCTCTTCAATACTATCTCTATCATTGAAATCAACAAAAACAATAAAATTCCCTTTCCTAATTAATCCAAACTACCTTTCAGTTAATAGAAAGGGAAACAATGACGTTTAAGGACATACAGGTTGCCGAAGACAGTGTCTCACATTATGGAGGCATCTCGCTTTGAGGTTATGCTATCAATAGTGTTCATGATAAGTACAGACTAGCTTCTTTATTTTACTTAATAAATTTCAAGACTATCACTATTGTGAAAAAGTATGAATTTCTCCAATTACTACCCGTTATTATGTAAGTCCTTGATAAAAATGTATCTTCATCACCTATCTCAGATATCATCTTTGATTTTTTATAAAATTTCATTATTTCCCTTTCATTCTAGCTCTCCATGACCATTAAATGTGCTAGATAATTAAATTTACATTACTATAGCCTTGCCGTATCATATAGTAAAACACTGTTTCATTATTATTCTCCTATCAAATCATTATGTTAAAAGAGGTAGATTATATATGTCTAATGTTCAATCACTGGAACGAGCTTTAACAATATTGAACAAGCTTTCTGAATATCCAGAAGGTATGCAAATTACCCGTTTATCAGAGCAACTTGGATTAACGAAAAGCACGATCCATCGAATGCTAGCAACCTTATCAAGCATGAATTATGTTGTTAAGGATGAGAAAACAGACAGATATAAGCTCGGGTATCAAATATTGTTTCTCTCAAGGAATTTATTAAATAATACAAATATCATAAGCATCGCAAAGCCATATTTAGAAAAATTATGTCAAGAAGTCAATGAAACGGTTCATCTATGTATTGAGGACCGTGGTGAGGTAGTTTACATCGATAAAATCGAAAGTAACCAAACAGTCAGAATGTATTCTCGTATCGGCAGTCGTGCTCCGCTTTATTGTACAGCAGTAGGAAAAATTTTATTTTCCGGGATGAAAGAGGATAAAAAGAATGAACTGATTTCAAATATGACGTTCATTCCAAAAACATCTACGACTATCACCTCTAAGGAAGAATTTCTAGGGGAAATTAAAAACGTTCAAAACAAAGGATATGCTTTAGATAATTGTGAAAATGAGGCCGTTCTTCGCTGTATTGCATCTCCAATCTATGATCACGATGGAGAAATCATTGCAAGCTTCAGTATCTCTGGCCCAAATAATCGAATGACCACTGATTTTATTGAAGAGTCTTTAGTAGATAAAATGAAACAGTACAGTATTGATATTTCAAGAAATCTCGGATATCGCGGTTAATAACGGACTATTTGAAAAAAACGATGTTAAACATGCTGTTCATTTCCGTTTCAGGCATTCGCTTTCCACGGGGGTTCGGGAATTTCTCAGCAAAAGGACTGTGGTTCTCCTATTGACACGCTTCTATATCTGTTCCAATCAATAACCTTTAACATAGGAAAATAAAAAGAGGAGAGAAAACAATCTTCTTGTTTTCTCTCCTCAAGTATATTCTAGGAATTAGCTACTGATCCTTTTGCAATTACCTCAAGCTTTTCCCTATCAGGCAAACCATCATTGTCTCCAGGTGACATAACAGCTAGAGCACCAATAATCGTTCCACGTCTTACTGCTTCTTTTATAGGTAACCCCTCTAGAATTCCACTAACAACACCAACCGCAAAGCCATCCCCAGCACCTACAGTATCGACTACTTTTTTTACAGGGTACCCCTCGGTATAAAATTGTTCTCCATCTGAACTTGTAAAAGCACCTTTTGCACCTAATTTAATGACAACAGTTTTAACCCCTGCTGCATGATAAAATTCAGCAATTTCACGCTCATTTTGTTTCCCAGTTAATAGTTTTCCCTCGTCGATTCCTGGTAGAACAATATCTGCTTGAAATGCAAGGTCATTGATTACATGTGCCATCGTTTCCTCGCTATCCCAAAGGCCAGGTCGCAAATTCGTATCAAAGGAAATTTGTATACCTTTTGCTTTAGCTTCTTTTATTAGCTCGTAAATCATATTGCGGCAGCTTCCAGATAATGCGGGAGGTATTCCGGTTAAATGTAGATGATCAAATTCATCCCACTTTATATTTGCTAGCTTTTCAACACCCATGTGAGAAGCAGCTGAATGTTTACGAGCAGAATGTACCTCCGGATCCCCACTTGCTACCTTTTGCTTCCACTGCATTCCTGTTCCATAATTTGATTCAAACGTGACAAGTGATGTATCTATTTTATTTTGCTCAAGAAATTTTTTTATATATTTTCCAAAGGGATCTAATCCCACTTGTGAAATATATGTTACTTGATGTTCTAATCGCGACATCCCAATAGAAAAATTAACCTCTGCTCCTGCTACAAAACGACTATAATGCTCAACATCCTCCAATGGTCCTTCCTTTTCTGCCACAAATAAAGCCATCGGTTCCCCTACAGTTAAAATTTTACTCACCTTAAAAATCCCCTCCCGAATGTTGTCATAAAGAATATTGTCATGCAAAACTATAAAACAGTAGCGTTATTTTCATCCTTTATAACAGGCTTTTTATTTTTCTTATCCATATGCTTTGACCAATATGCTGTTAAAATTGGTACTAATATCGATGTAACAATGACAGCTGCAGCAACTAATGCAGTAGCTGACTGTGCCTCTGGAAGAAATTCAGGTTTAATTTCAGCGATAATCATTGGATTTGCTACGGCTGCACCTGCTGTACTTGATGCCGCAATCCCTGCTGTACCGTTACCTCCCCCAATAAATTTATCTGCAAGCATTAATGGTATTCCTGTTACAATAATCACTAGAATTCCAAGAATGACTCCTAAAAGACCTGTTTGCGCAATAACAGTTAAATCAATTGTATTACCTAAAGCAAATCCGAAGAACGGAATCATCGTATGTGTTGCCTTACTAAAGAAATTACGAAAATCTTGATCTAAGTTTCCAAGAATAAATCCAACCACAAATGGAAGAACAGCACCGACAAATGCCTGTGGTTCAAATGCAGCTAACCCCGTTGTTCCGAGAATTAACATCGTTACTAATGGTCCTGATTCTAGCGACATTAAAACAAATGCACCCGCTTCTTCTTTTGTTCCATACTGTTGCATAATAGAAGCATATAAACCACCATTTGTCATATCCATCATAGACACTAGTGCAAGAACTGATAATCCAGCAAAGAAGCCTGATTGAATACCACCATCAGGAATAAACAGAGACGCTACAATTGCCACCAACCAGGCAACTGCTATTTTCGTCAATACAAGCGTTCCGGATTTTCTTAATACTGTACCAGTTGCTTTAATATTAATTCCTGCTCCCATACAGAAAAACCAGACAGCTAGTATCGGTACAGTTCCAGTCATCAATCCATTTGTAAATGAACCGAAATACTCCCCTGATTCTGGAGCAAGTGTACGAATAATAGCTCCAAGAAACAATGGAACGAGCATTAGACCCCCAGGGATCTTTTCAATCGTCTTCATAATCTTCATAAATATCTACCTTACCTTTCAAATTAAAATGTGTAATTTCAAGGCTTAATTAGATAGAGTTGACTTTTCATGCTGCTCATGCGTTCTTTATCTATTATGAAATCAAAGGAAGTTTTCTTATTCTTTAGATGTCTTCTATATTGACCCCGATTTTTGGATTTATTTTAACCTAGCGTAATTGTTCAATTGATACGGCATCCATATCATTATAGGTTTTGTTTTCTCCTGCCATTGCCCAAATAAATGTATAACTACTCGTTGCACTTCCACAGTGAATTGACCAAGGAGGTGAAATAACGGCTTCTTCATTTTTCATGACAATATGTCTTGTTTCTGTTGGCTCACCCATCAAATGAAACATTCTTGATTGTTCATCTAAATCGATATAGAGATATACCTCCATACGGCGATTATGCGTATGAGTTGGCATTGAGTTCCATACACTGCCAGTATTTAATTGTGTCATTCCCATCACAACCTGGCAGCTTTGGATCCCTTCATTATGTATCATTCTCCTAATCACACGATCATTGGCATTTTCAAGTGAACCTAATCGATCTCCTTCAACGTCCTTAAATGCTACGTGCTGAGTTGGATATTCCTTATGTGCTGGTGCTGAAAACAAATAGAATTTTGCTGGATTTTCAGCTCCTTCACTAGTAAACAATAATTCCCTTTTACCCAACCCAACGTATAAGCAATCCTTATTTTCCATTTGATACTGCTCACCATCTACAGAAATGCTCCCAGGACCACCTACATTAAAGATCCCAACCTCTCTTCTCTCTAAAAAGTAATCTGCTTTAATTTCATCATAGCCTTCTAAAGAGATTGCTTCTGTAGTTGGTGTAATCCCACCAATGATTGCTCTATCTTCCATCGTATAAACAAGCTTTATTTCATTTGGTACAAACAATTCCTCGATGAGATAATGCTTGCGTATATCCTCTGTCGTAAATGCCTTTACTTGCTCTGGATGTGTTGAATATCTTATTTCCATAATCTCCATCTCCCTTATATTGTCTTTTTAAATTAAGCGTTTTCATTCATTGGTGAATAACAACAATCCGTAAAACAACTTTAGATTAGACTCAAAATTTAACATTCAACAACAACTTGTTCCACATCGTGGTATGATGTTCCGCAAAATAATTATAGCGTTTTCACAAACGAATTACTAGATAAAAATTGACAAAAATAATGGTGAATTGATTTTTCATAAAAAAATAAGACTACTTAAGTAGCCTCTCCTAAACAAAATTAATAGGCATTTATCATACAATAGATAGTAGTAGAGCTAATATAGTGGAGAAAGGGGAAAGTAACAGTGGAATTTATTTTGTTAAATATAATTAGCTTCTGAAAACATGAAAAAAGTGAAATCCACCGTTGATTTCACTTTTTTCATGTTTTTGAGGAATATGCTGCGTTAAACCTCTTGAAGCATAGCGGGGGTTGCCCAGTTCCTTTATATTATTATGATATTACTTTCCCAGTCATGTCCTCATAATCTTTACACATGATTTCCCATGATTTTTCGATATCTTCATCTAATCCAAATAAACCGCTACGACCTACGATATAAATATCAGGGCCGGCTTCATCAATTCTTTTAAATGTTTTTCGACTAGATGATCCATCCATCTCAATAACATATTGATATCCCTTTTCTTCTCGTAGTTCCCTTAATGCTACAATTTTATCTAAGGTGCTTTCGATAAAACGTTGCCCAGCAAACCCTGGATCCACTGTCATAATTGTAATTTTATCTACTAATTCAATATAAGGAAAAATCGTTTCAATAGGCGTTTCTGGATTTAATACTACCCCTGCTTTTAATCCAGCATCATGTATTTGATCCATTAATCGAAAAGCCAAACCATCAAGTACTTCTGCATGCATACAAATCCATTCGCACTTTAAATCAATTAATTGTTGAACCCAGAAACTTGGATCCGTTACCATAAGATGGGCGGACATTGGTAAATCACTTATTTTTCGTACTTCTTCGATAAACCAAGGCGATAAAGTAATATTGGGAACATAATGCCCATCCATAATATCAATATGATAAGAGTCTACATGATTGTTTAAAAAAGTAATTTGTTCTTTAAACTTATCTAAGTCCATTGTCATCAATGATGGTGAAAATTCTACTTTTCTCATAATCTGTTTATCCTCCACAAAACCGTTATTTTCTTTTGAAATAATAGTAGGGCTTGTCGTCACCCCATCCACTAGCTCTGAAGTATTGTTCCGCTTACATTTTCTGCCTCTTCACATTTCATTTCACTTGCATTTTGCTTAAATAATTTGAATATCATCTAAATCAATGTCTTCCTCTTCAACTTCTACTCGCTCATCTTCTTGACTGACATTTTTCTTAAGCAATGCCAAAGCTACCCCTGTTACAAGAGCATTCACTAATATGGCTACAGCTCCCGTCCATGGTTGAGACATCGTTGGTAACATCAATACGCCACCAAATGGGACAGTTGCATCTGCTCCTAACACCATCGTTACGGCTCCACCTGCTGCTCCACCAATCGCTACTGCCGTTACACAACGTACAATATCATTCATAACAATCGGAATAACACCTTCAACAATATTAACAACACCCATTGGAACTGCCGATTTCAATGCCTCAGTTTCTACTGGTGTATAGATGTTTTTTCCAAACATTTTTGCTATAAAGTAAGCTAACCCAAATCCAATAGGTGTTGCTGTATTTACTAATTGTAAAGCAGTAATAGGTCCATTAATTCCTTCTGCCTGTATTGTCAATACAAAGGCAAATACAGTTTTGTTAATAGGCCCACCAAAATCAATCCCACTCAATAAACCTATAATTGCACCAAATACTAACAATGAAGAAGACCCTAAACCGTTCAATGCATTTGTTAATAGAGATGTAAAAGCAGCGACCGGGATACCGATAATGTAAACCATGATTAACCCACCAATAATAGAGGTCAAAAATGGAATAATTAAAGTTGGCATTAATCCTTTAGCCCAGCTTGGAACTTTAACATGTTTTAAAACAGCTACAGCAAGATAACCCGATAAGTATCCTCCTAAAATCCCACCAATGAATCCAGCACCAATTGCATTAGCAGTTAAACCAATTATAAAACCTGGAGCGATCCCTGGTTTTCCTGCAATTGAATAAGAAATCCCTGTAGAAATAACGACAGGTAGTAAACCTAAGCCAGCCCCACCCATGGTTGCTAAAGCATCCCAAATGGAAAACTCACCTTGTACTAATGTACCTTGACTAGTACCTCCAAAAGCCATACCAATTGCGATTAAAAAACCTGCACCACAAACAATTGGAATCAAATATGAAATTGCCGTCAATAAATGACCTTTAAGATTTAAATTTTTTATTTTACTCATCTTTACCCCCCCTATTACTAAAAGTCTTTTTAATTACATAAAGCATCTTTCACGTCTTCTGCATCCTTCGACTTTAGCATTTTCTCAACGACTTCATCGTTTCCTAATTTTCTTGCAAATAGTGATAATAATTTTAGATGTTGTTGTGATCCATCATTTTCTTTTCCTACAGCAAAAAGAATGATTCCCTTTACACCTTTCCCATCGAGCGTCTCCCAAGGGATTTCTTCCTGTGTAATCCCAATCGCTACTCCTATTTTTTTTACAGAATGACTATTACCATGAGGAATCGCAATATAATTCCCGATTCCAGTTTGTCCGACTGCTTCCCTAGCATAGATATCTTTTAAAAACCCTTTAATATCTGTAATGTATTCATTTTGGAGCAATACCTCTGCTAATTCTTGGATGGCTTCTTCCTTGCTTTTAACATTTATGTTGGTTTTGATTGTATTTATATCGACAATATCTTTTACTTCCATCATATTCCCCTCCTATTTTTGATGGCTTAAATTATTTCTTTTGGTTTACAACTTCTACCGCTTTTTCAATTAATTTATTTGGTGATTTTACAGCTATTTCTGTTGACACTTGGATGATTCTTTTCCCTTCAAAACGTTCTCTTCCCGCGATTTTAACATCTACGGCTAAGATAACGATGTCTGCTTCATCGATCTGTTTTTGAGACAGTTCATTCTCTGTGCCAATCGTTCCTTGTGTTTCAATATGAATTTCATGGCCTGCTTTCTTTCCGGCATTCTCTAGTTTCTCCTGTGCGATATATGTGTGTGCAATCCCAACTGTGCATGCAGCAACTCCTACTATTTTCATTATTTTTCCTCCTGATTTTTTAAAATTTCTTTAATAAAGCTTTCTTTTTCACGGCTATTCAATAATCGGGTTAAATACTCTTCATCTGCTAAAGAGCGGGTGAATAAGGCTATTTCCTTCTTTATTTGAACGCTTTCATTTTCCTTTAATAAAATAACTATCAATAAATGGATATCCTTTGTCTGGCAATCCCATGATCGGATTGGACTTGCTAACCGAATCAATAGAATTTGACTCTTCTTTATTTGATTACTTTCGATATGAGGCAATAACACATGTTCAGCAATTAAAGTGCTGCCTACTTTTTCTCTTTCATTTAATTGATTGATAACTTCCGCTTTTTGCGAAGGATTATCCTGACATACGATTTCAGAAATAAAAGAGTGTACTTCTTCTTTTGTTTTTAAGACACAATTAAAATAAACTTGATAGATTGAATTAATCTCCATGATAAATTTCCTCTATCTTTCCCTGAAGTCTTTTCTGATCATCAATTGTAAACATCGCACTTACTAATAAATAAGGAATCGGTACGTCTTCCTTAATATGAACAGTACTCAGGATCAATTCAGCATCTGAGTATTTCTCTTTTATCATTTTTATATTTCGTGATGCTACTACATCAACTATTTCTAACTCGGGAAATTTCTTTGAAACTTTTGCTTTTAAAAGCTCTGAAGTTCCAATTCCTGTCGTACACATGATTAGTGTTTTTATTGGGCGTTGATATTGGCCCGTTTCAATTGCTTTTGCAAAATAGAGGGTGATAAACCCATTTTCATCGTCATTTATAGCTGGTAAGTTGAATTTTTCACCTACCAATTCAGATACGTTTGTTACACCGAAAAATACTTCTTCATACGTTACCTTAATCTGACTTAACAAGCTGTTATTCACTCGAATTTTATGCTCCAATCGATTAAGCATCGGCTTAATATGGTTGGCTAAATCGATAAAAATGGATTGACTGTCTATATCAATTCCTAAACTAGTACTCATCCCGTCAATATATGCTTTCGTCACTTGGATAACTTTTGATGAAAAAGTCGAAGTTTTAACAAGAGATCCCTGCATTCTTGATGACACTAAATACTGATAAAGAAAGTAAATCTCAATATCTGGCAATGAACTGTTCAAATACTTTTCAATATTATGGACAATATCTTTTGCAACCGGATATAAAATATCTCTTTTCATATTTTCCATTTCTTCAATCGAAATCTTATCGGTAAACAGCCTAGTAGGAACTTTTCTTGAGCGACTTAGTAGTATATACAGATGCGAGAAAATGTTTACATTATATGGATAGGGAATTGTTATATCTAAATCCTCTTCAATCTTTCTTAGTTGATCCAATATAAACAAAACATCGTACTGATTAAAACTAAGTTCTTGATTCCTTTTTAAATCATCGATATCAATCGTATTAAAGATTTCAATAATATCTTTAATGGCCTTCCGAATATTAACTTCATCCCCTTGTATGGCAAGTGTTCTATTTTTTCGCTCCAGAACTAAATTGTACTTTTTAAGCTCTTCGCTCATTATCTGTTCGTCATTAAAAGCAACGGAGTCTCCTACATGATAATGACTGAATAAGTGGTAAACATTTATAGGTTTAGGCGAAGACAACAATAGTTCTTCCATAATTCGTTTACGTCTCTCGTTAGGGGAAAATTGTATTTCTTTGTATTTATTATTGTTTTTTTGATAATTAATAAATTTTTCGTAATCGAGTTTATACCCTCTCCCCCTTTCAGATATAATTAAAGGGCTGTCCACGTACTCGTTGTTAATTTTATTTATTAAACGATATACTGTTTTTTGAGAAACATTTAGTACTTCTAGGAGATCCTTTGAAGTAACATAACCTTGATTTTTTGAAAGAAACAGTAACAAATCTTGTTCACGGTTACAATTTGAACTCATCTCCATGCCTCCCTGATAAAATACTAACACACAATATAAAAGACAATTCGCTGAAAAATGACCGTTGCAACGGTCACTTTTTTTTAGACATTCTATAAGGCGTTTCTAAAATCGACACTCTCTATTAAAACGTTAATAGAGGCAAGGACAATTTCCCTTGCCTCCCTCAATAGGAAAATCACTGAGAAGATGATGAAAAACTTATATTTTGTATTAATGATATGAAACCTTCTGTAAAGCTACAAAGATAGCCGTGCAAGGATGCTGTGCCTCTATCTTGGTGGTCTTATTATGCTTATTTATGGTTTCCATATAAAACTATTCTTTCGGGTCGTAAAACTTCATTATATGAAGTGACACATTGTTCTTTTAGCAACGTTTCATCTTAAAGCTGTATTATTTTCCCACTTTCTAATTTACTTCTACATTCTTTCAATATTTGTTTCTTGGTATAATCATCGGTATTAGAAAATAACCCCTGGGGCAAAGAGCTTCAGGAACGATTAAGGCATTCTGGTATTGAAAAGACAATGAACATATATACACATGTTACTAACCTTTTAGAAGAACAAACGCACAAAATTTTCAAAAGTACATTTAGCTATGAAATGTGGCCGTGTGGTTAATATCGTGTCCTCGGGTCAAAAGCTATTTTCGCAATCGAGTAGGAGGGAGTGACTAACCCCCGACCTCTCACACCACCGTACATACCGTTCGGTATACGGCGGTTCTATTAAGATTGACGTAAAATTTCATAACGATTATATAGACTTCTC
>NZ_JBQENT010000067.1:0-17716 GCF_052044855.1 Metabacillus sp. 22489 | reverse complement strand
CATGCGAACACCACCTAGAGTTTATATATCTATTATAAATGAAAAGAGCGAAGGCTTCCTCATAATATCGAGGAAGCCTTCGCTTTATTAAAGATATAGAGACTTTTTCAGTGGCCTCGCTTTTTCATACTCTCTTTTTGCTTTTATTCTTGAACTAAAGCAAGGGATCTGCATCGAGGAATCCTATTAGACCTTTAGAGATTTTGTAAAAGGATGGCGATGGCAGATAAATATAGATGTAGTAGTGTTTACCTTATACTTTTTAATTAATAAACATAATATCGTACTCAAATAAATTCTTTTATAAATAGGACATAATCCCTGTTAATGTTTTCTATCTTATCAAGGATTTCATTGTTTTTATTTTTGTTCTGAAATAAGTATGCCACTGCTACTAATGTATCACGAAAAGTGAAACTAGTGTTTCTGAATAAATAATATAAAATCCGCTTTATTTTTGACCCATTTATTATATTTTTATTTTCCAGATGTCTACAAATTAGAATATATAAAACTGTAAATTGGGAAGGATTAAATTGAATATACTCCCAATTTTCTACTAATCTTACTAAGTTTTTATCACTTAGTACTTTCCACTTTCCTGAATAGATAATGTTGTTTAATATTTTCCTATTATCCTCTCCTTCGATTGAAATATACTCATCCATTAGTTCCTTATACTTTTTCAAGTCTATTCCATTTATTTTTTCTAGAGTACACAGTTCATTAACTAGTTGATTTAAATATCCTTTATTTATTATTTCTTTGGTTCTTTCATCTATAACTTTTTCACTTGTAAATGATACCCTTTCTTCATCATAGTCAAGCGGAATTACTTCTACTGTATATTTATATTCATCTGGACTTAGAAATTTAGTTTTTGATGAATTTAAAACTAACTCTTCTTTCCATAGTAAATGGCTGATCTCGTTTAATAAGTTATTATTTCTTTTAGAGTCCATTAAACCATCCAGATAAATAAAATACATATCGTCGACAAATCTAATTAAAACTAAATTTTCTCTTGCTACTACATTTTCTATCTTTGAATCAAATTCTTGCAAATAAAATTGAGATAATATAGATGAAGCAATGGAATAGTGAAATTGAGGTAAGCAATCAAATCCACAATATTCAAGAAAGTATTCAAGATCATCAATTAACTCGTGCTTGCCTAAAAGCCCCTTTAATTTGAGGATTAAAGATTTTAACTTAATAGAGTTAAAAAAATCCTGTAAATCCAATTTTAGAACGGGATATTCAAAGTATTTTTCTCTCTCTTTTTGAAAAGATTGATAGCTCTTATTAAATTTGGAGTTCTGCTTAATATCCCAAACAGTGGAACCTGTATCTAGGAAACCAGAATAAAATATATTCATTCGTTTTTTAGAGAAATTAAGCTTATTTTCTGTATTTAAAAACAACTTTGCAATTCTAAAAACAATATATGTGTAGTATGCATAATACAAGGGACTGATTAAATACATATTTCTAGGAGTAAAGTAGTCGTTTTTATATATGAAATCTCTGGCTCTAAAATGAGGATTTCTTCTACAGAACTCCTTAACATCTCTTTCAAGCTCAGTTTTAATAAATGAAAAACCATGTTTATCAAAAAATTTAACATTTGCAATTGTTTGGGGATTATATTTCTTTGACTTCGACATCGATAGTACATATTCATAGGTAAGGTTTAATAGTTCCATCCGTAAATTATCGCTCACTTTACAAAATAAATAATTATAGTGACTATAGGAAAAAGGAGAATTGCCATATTAACATGTAGTAAAATATTATCTACAGTGATATCCTTAATTTTCTTTTTTCCTCCATTTTTATTTTCTTCTTCTGAATTTTCATCATCTGAATCTTCTTTTAATAGAAAGGAAATATTTTTTGCATCGTCAATAGAATCATGATTTTCATTATTTTTTAATATTGACTGATATTCAAACATAATAGTATCAAACCTAGTAATTAAGCACTTTTCATTAATGTCATTTTCCTGTCTATTATTTTCCAATAATAAATTTTTTAATTTCAGAATTAAATCTTCTATATCAAGTTGATGATAATGTGTTTTTAATGCCCTCTCATTATAATTCAATTCATTAACATAGTACTGTAATAAAATAACATAAATTGAGAAAATTCCTGAAATTAAGCTAAAATCACTTTCTCCAAAACCGGGTTCAACTTCTTTGCCTCCAAGAGACAATAGTACAAATATTACAGCTTCAATGTTTAAAAAGAAAAAAACTAATTTCCATTTATCACTATACTTCTTTAAACGTTTACTCATCTCAATTCTATTATTTCTTGTTCTATCTAAGGTATTTATTTTCTTATTAATCTCAGATACAATGGTAATATTTTTATATTCTTTTGTCATAACCGTACTCCTACCTAACTTTAATTCTATTTTTATTAATAAGTAACTCTAATATACAATGCATTTTAACGCCATTATAGGACAGAATTAACCTAAAATTCAGTTAAGTTTCTACTCAACTATAACTTTGCATAATTTCTTTCCCGTTGACTACCTACTCTGGAATAAACCCCAAATAAAAGAAATTATAAAGGAGCAGCCTTGTCGGATAATCTATACCATTTAAATCCGTCAATAATTTAATCATTTTTTGTTAAATATTGTTTTTGATGAAAATCAATATAATAAGTTGTGTTAGAAAAGATAGTATTTATATTTTATTTACCAAAAGTTACGTCCATACCCATTCTCTAAACCACCTTCTAGATTTTATAGGAATATTATACCATTAAAAACACACGCATAAAAATACATGGCGATTCCGTTTAATTTTAGTGAAGTCGGGCAATCATGATATTGTTAGTGCAATCTGTATGTCAAGAACAGAAGGAGATAAAAATACTCCTTCTGTTTTTTATTTTGAATACATTGCCGTAATTACCAATCAGATAAAATGCTTTACCTTTGCAAAAAGTTCTGTTCTCTCATTTTGTGAAAAGTTTCGAACCAAATTTACTATTGCTTCAACCGTTAACCATCTACTTTCTTGAACAAAAAACGCTTTTAGATTTTCTTTAAAGGGATTCGTAATCTGCCCATTATCAATCCCCGCTTCCATGAATAGTCCTATTACTTCATCAATTCTATCTTCATCAATTTTCTCTCTTCGCAGCATTATTTCATTTTCAATATTTAACCAATAAGAAGTCAGGAATTCCTCCCACTTATCATCCTCAAGGTAGAAAAAGTCTAGGTAAGATGTTTTCTCTAGGTCAATAAAATTTTTAGTATATACTTCTCTACGACCATAACTGTTATTTTCTTGTGAATAAAGGCTTTGTAAATTTGAAATTAATTGATTAAATCTCACATCGGTTTGGTGTTCCCATATCTGCTGGAGCAGGGTTAATATTCTCTTAATTCTATTGGGATCTCCCATAATGTGCTTCATCCTTCCGGAATGATTTTTAATTTAGAGTGTTGCTATATGTATTAATTTTAACTTTTCTAAGATAAAAATAGACACCCCTAATAAACATATCAAAGGTGTCTTAACAAAAAAGGCAATTATAGATTGAGTTTTTTGTTGTTGTTGTATGCTTTATAAAAATTGTCCCATTCGTACTATGCGATACTTTCCACATCTTTAACTTAGGCTGTTACTAATCAAGAAATCCCCTCAGCATTTCGATTAATCATATCAATAATATCCAATATCCCTTTTGCTTTTGGCAGTTGGTCTTTAAACACGACTGTTATCCCACCTAATGTTGTAAATGGATCTTGTTGTAATGCTTGGCGCTCAAGAGTTCCGTTTTTCACTACATAATCAATAATTAACTCGACAAATTGAGTTTGTTGTAGATTTAATTTTTCTTCTGATAAGAATGTAGAGAATGCTTCAACAGCCGCTTTTCGGTCTAGCCCAACAATTTTCCGAACAAGTTTTGTTATTGGTGTATCACCAAAATCTTTTTCATACTGTTCTTTAGAGCCTAGTTCATTCCATAGAATTTTCTCTAAGTACTCAATATCTTGTTTAGTTAATGGCTTATTATTACGAAGTTTATAGATTGCTAATGTTTCTTCATGTTGATGTTCTTTTAAATAATGTTCGACCTTTTTACGATAGCTTTGAAGATCATTCACATTTAAAATCGACTCGTTTTCTCTTACTTTCATTACTTCATCTTTAAAATCAGTGTAATAAATTTTCTGTTGAGTACGCTCAATAAAGCGAATTAAATCACGCTTATCTCAAAAAAGATAAGAAGACCATCGAACAGTTGGAGGAAGAGGAACTTCCAAAGTATCTAGAAAAAGAAGAGCTTGCCTTGTTTTTAAAAACATCTAAGGAGCATGGGCTGGAACACGATTATTTGGCATTTCTGATTCTTTCTTATTCAGGTATTCGAGCCGGGGAAATAATCGCACTAAAGTGGAAGGATATTGATTTTATGAATCACACCATCAGTATAACGAAAACGTGTTACAATCCGAGCTACAATGCGCTTAAATATCAATTGGGTACTCCAAAGACGAGAAAATCTCGAAGGAAAATCATTGTGGATGAGGATGTCATCGATGCGCTGAAGGAACATAAAAAGGTTCAAGACGAAGTAATCGAGCGATTAGGTGATGCTTACTATAACCAAGATTTTATCTTTGCCAAAATGCAACGGCAGTACGGCTATCCCATCGTAATCAAGAACGTCCGAGACCGAATGAAGAGGCTGCTTAGAATAGCCGGTCTAAATGAAGATTTAACACCGCATAGTCTAAGGCACACCCATACATCGCTTCTTGCCGAAGCTCGTGTATCACTGGAACAAATCATGGATCGTCTCGGTCATAGTGATGACCAAATCACGAAAAATGTCTATCTTCACGTAACCCAAGAAATGAAAAAAGAAGCCTCTCAAAAGTTCGCTGAACTCATGAGAAGCCTCCGTTAATTTCCTCAATGTTAGCAAACCACTCTCACCTTACCAACAAACCCAGTCATATCAAGGGTTGAGGGGGCAGATTACATCATGCCGCCCATTCCGCCCATTCCGCCCATGTCAGGCATTCCGCCGCCAGCGTTTTCTTCTGGCTTGTCAGCGATAACAGCTTCAGTTGTTAAGAACATAGCTGCTACAGATGCTGCGTTTTGAAGTGCAGAACGAGTAACTTTAGTTGGGTCAACGATACCTGAATCAAACATGTTTACCCACTCGCCGTTAGCAGCGTTGAAGCCGATGCCAACTTCTTCTTTCTTCAAGCGGTCAACGATAACAGAGCCTTCAAGACCTGCGTTGTGTGCGATTTGACGTACTGGCTCTTCAAGTGCACGTAGGATGATGTTAACACCTGTTTGAGTGTCGCCTTCTTCTTGGATTTCAGCAACTTTGTTATATACGTTCACAAGTGCTGTACCACCACCAGAAACGATACCTTCTTCTACTGCAGCACGAGTAGAGTTAAGAGCGTCTTCGATGCGTAGTTTACGTTCTTTTAATTCTGTTTCAGTTGCAGCACCAACTTTGATTACTGCTACTCCGCCAGCTAATTTCGCTAAGCGCTCTTGTAATTTTTCTCTGTCAAATTCAGAAGTTGTTTCTTCGATTTGAGCACGGATTTGACCAACACGGCTAGAGATTTGGCTTGCATCTCCTGCACCTTCAACGATTGTTGTGTTTTCTTTTGTAACAACAATTTTAGAAGCGCGACCTAATTGTTCAATTGAAGCTGATTTAAGGTCTAGACCTAAATCTTCAGTGATTACTTCACCACCAGTTAGGATTGCGATGTCTTCTAGCATTGCTTTACGACGATCACCAAATCCTGGAGCCTTAACAGCTACTGCATTGAATGTTCCGCGTAGTTTGTTTACTACAAGTGTAGCTAATGCTTCACCTTCAACATCTTCAGCAATTAATAATAGTGGCTTACCTTGTTGAACAACTTGCTCTAATACAGGTAAGATTTCTTGGATATTTGTGATTTTCTTATCAGTGATTAATACATATGGATTTTCAAGAACTGCTTCCATTTTGTCAGAATCAGTTACCATGTATGGTGATGCATAACCACGGTCAAATTGCATACCTTCTACAACTTCTAATTCAGTTGAGAAGCCTTTAGATTCTTCGATTGTGATAACACCGTCGTTACCAACACGTTCCATAGCTTCTGCAATTAATTTACCTACTTCTTCGTCAGCTGCAGAGATTGCTGCTACTTGAGCAATTGACTCTTTACCTTCAATAGGTTTAGAAATTGCTTTAAGCTCTTCGATTGCAACAGCAACTGCTTTTTCAATCCCTTTACGAACGACCATTGGGTTAGCACCAGCAGTTACGTTCTTTAATCCTTCACGGATCATTGCTTGAGCTAAAACTGTTGCAGTTGTAGTACCGTCACCAGCAACATCATTTGTTTTGCTTGCTACTTCAGCAACTAGCTTAGCACCCATGTTTTCAAATGCATCTTCTAATTCGATTTCTTTTGCAATTGTTACACCATCATTTGTAATTAATGGAGAACCGAATTTCTTTTCTAATACAACATTACGTCCTTTTGGTCCTAATGTTACTTTTACAGCATCTGCTAACGCGTCTACCCCACGTAACATCGAACGACGAGCTTCTTCGCTAAATTTAATATCTTTTGCCATTTTAACTAGACCTCCTCAAATTTTTTAAAATGTATTCTATGATATGTTTGCTGCTTTCTTAACCGATAACAGCTAAAATGTCGCTTTCACGTAAAATTAAGTATTCAGTACCTTCATATTTCACTTCAGTACCAGCATATTTTGAGAAGATAATACGATCGCCTTCCGCTACTTCAAGAGCTACTTTTTCTCCGTTATCTAACACACGGCCTGTACCAACAGCAACTACTTTTCCTTCTTGTGGCTTTTCTTTTGCACTATCTGGAAGAACGATACCACTAGCAGTTTTTTCTTCTGATTCAACTAACTCGATAATAACGCGATCACCTAATGGCTTTAACAAGTGAAACAACCTCCTCAAATTTCTTGAAATTATGATAATTTTTCCTTTTTATTAGCACTCAGCATTCGTGAGTGCTAACACAATTTATATATTATATAAGATTTCTTTTAATTTCAAGTCTGAAGTGAAAAAAATTTTGAGAAACTTTTCTACTAGATTATGTCTTATTATAGGGAAATTTAAACATTGTTTGTCTATTTTTCAAATGTTCTCATACATATGATTAAAGTAAGGTATGATACAATAAGCAAGGATAACTAAGGCAAGAACATCGCTACTATTAAGAGCTCTTTTTTCCGAGGGTTAGTAAATCAAAGGAGGCTTTTATGAAAAAAAATTATTGGTTTATTATATTAACATATATCGTCATGCAATTCTCTGGAATTGTAGGAATCAAATTGTTTGCCTTATTACATATTGGAAACACAAACGCAGAGTTGGTGGCATATTGGACCATTTTCAGCTTTACAGTAGCCTTAATTATTACTCTCCTTTTATTAAGAAACGATCGGGAGGATGCGAGACTACTTCGGGGTGAACCCGCTTCAGTCGGGAGCTCAATTGGTTGGGCTATTGGTGGGGTATTTATAGCACTATTTGCCCAAATGATTGCTGCCAATCTAGAAATGTATCTCTTTGGAGTAGAACCTGGCTCGGAAAATACTCAAACAATTGTGAAGTTAATCAAAGCATCATCACTATTAATTATCGTAACCTCTGTTATTGGGCCAATTCTAGAGGAAATTATTTTTAGGAAGATTATTTTCGGTGTTATTTATCACCGTTCTAACTTCGTGATTGCGGCATTAATTAGCTCTTTTCTCTTCTCCATCTTACACGGAGAACCTGAACACTTTCTAATTTATGCTTCAATGGGCTTCACCTTTGCCTTTCTTTATGTCAAAACAAAAAGAATCATTGTGCCAATTTTTGCTCATGTTGCCATGAATACGTTAGTCATTATTATGCAATTTGTCTTAGCCGATCAAATTGAAAACCTCGAGAAAACATTAGAACAAATGGAACAAATGCAAGTGATTATTGGAGGCTTTTTATTGTGAGAACAAATCCTATCTCAATGGGAATCTTTTATTTAGTAATGGGATTGTTATTTATCTATTTAGCAATTTCAACTGCAAATGCTAGCAAAGGAATTTTCAGCTTTCCTACTATTCTTTTAATGCTTATGGCTACCTTTGACATCGGTGTAGCAATTAGAATATTTCTCTTCACTAGAAAAGTGAAAAAGAATAATAAGCAAAAATGAGGATATCCGAAGATTGGGGACTGACCCCAATCTTTGGATGATCCTCATTTTTTTGCATTTTCCTCTTCAAATTTTACCTTTTGTGCCTTTCGATAAGAAATTCGGGAAACCCATATACTTATTTCATACAAAATAAACAAAGGAATTGATACCATTAAATGAGAGGTCAGCTCTGGAGGTGTTATCAATGCCGCTATAACTAGTAAGACAAAATACGCGTATCTTCTAATCTTTGATAGAAACATAGGGGTAACAATTCCTAGTCTTGTAAGAAACATGACAACAACTGGTAATTGGAATAGTACACCAAATGGAATGACTAGCTGTAATAAGAAAGTAAAGTATTCATTAATCCCGATGACTTGGTTTATTCCTAAATCATTTGAGATTCTTTCCATAAATTCAACGACAAACGGAAATAAAATAAAATAAGAAAAGGCCACTCCTAATAAAAATAACCCTACTGAAATTGGAATATAGCTTAAGGTGACCCGTCTCTCCTTTTCATAGAGACCAGGACTTACAAAAGACCATAATTGATATAGTATGATCGGTGACGTAAGAACAAAAGCAATGATAAACGCAAATTTCATATAGACCATTAACGGGTCTGTTAAATTAAAGGAGTTTAATGTTAAATTTCTTGCTTCATCAGTATGCTGCAAATAGATAATAATCGGTCTTGAAAGCAAAAAGCCAGCTATTACCGCTATGAAAAAGAAAACGACAACAATAATCAGTCGTTTTCTTAGCTCCGCAATATGTTCAAAGACCGACATTTCATTTTGTTTCATATCGGTTTCATTCCTATCTTACTTGACTTCTTCCTTGTTTTTTCCCTTTTGATCCTCATTGTCATCATCTGCTAACCCTTTTGTTGCATTCTTAAATTCTCTTAACGTATTTCCCGCTGCTTTACCTAGCTCTGGTAATTTTTTCGGTCCGAAAATTAATAACGCGACGATAACAATTAACACTAGACTCCCAGGTCCTATGTTTGGCATAATGCCACACCTCCTTATGTTTATAGAAAGCTTTTTTTAAGATTTTTCATCAATCGGATAATGCTTTAAAAAGTAAACAAGTGATTGTAGCTCAACGGCAAGATCGATATGGTGAATTCGTATTTGATCAGGAACATTTAATCTTGCTGGTGTAAAATTAAGTATTCCTTTAATCCCTTTTACAATGAGACGATCGGTTATCGCCTGTGCTGCTGGAGCTGGGACAGTTAAAATAGCGACCGTTACATCATCAGGTAAAATCTCTTCAAGATCGTCTAAATTATATACCGGTACTCCACCTATCTCCTTCCCGATTTTCTCCTTATCAATATCAAATGCTAAAGAGATGACCGTATTATTATTTTTCGTAAAATTATAATGCAAAAACGCAGTTCCTAAATTCCCAACTCCAATTAAGCAAACATTTGTTGTTTCATCCTGGTCTAATGTTTTTCGAAAGAATGACAACAAATAGTTCACATTGTATCCATAGCCTTTTTTACCTAGTGCTCCGAAATAGGAAAAGTCTCTACGAATTGTTGCAGAATCTACCTTTACTGCATCACTTAATTCTGCTGATGATACTCGCTGTTTACCAGACGAGTGTAGATTTTTCAGAAACCTATAATATAAAGGAAGCCGCTTCGCTGTCGCTTGTGGTATTTTTGATTGTTCTATATTCACTCTTATCCCTCACATTCATTCAAAAGCGTGACTTCGATTTTATTACCCATATCTTTTTTCTTCATCCTAACTCCAATGAGGGCAGGAGTTTATTCATTTCTTCTTTTATCATTTATGTAATAATAATCGTGAAGTCTTTACTTGCTGCTATTGATTGGATTCTCTTCTACAAGTTTCTGTAGAAGTTCCCGCTTTTTCCACCAGTTTTTTCTACTAAAAAAGTTGGTCCGATAATCATGCCTTTATCAACAGCTTTACACATATCATAAACGGTTAAGGCTGTTATGCTTGCAGCAGTTAACGCTTCCATTTCAACCCCTGTACTCCCTTTTGTTTTGACAGTTGTTGTAATAAGAAGGATATATTCATTATCCTTGATATCCCACTGAAATTCAATATCTACACCTTTTATCGGAATGGGATGACACATCGGGATAACCTGTGACGTTTGCTTTGCTGCCATAATTCCAGCTACTTGCGCAACGGAAAGTACATCACCTTTCCCCATTTCATAATTGTTTATCTTGTCATAAACATCCTTTGTAACCTGAATGCTCGTCTTCGCCTTCGCTGTTCTTGCTGTGTCATTTTTTTCGGTTATATCAACCATTTTCGCTCTACCTTGTTGGTTAAAATGCGTAAATTCTGACATATCTATTTCCCCTTATACGTAGACTATACACTATTTTTTATCATCTGTCTGTTTAGTATTTGTGAAAAATTTACTGAGATCATCACTCAAGTACAAGTCTTCTTCTTTCTATTTCATTTCTAATGATAGTAAATTTTTTTATTTAAAAGAGTGGTGGGAAAAATCCCCTTTAGTCTCAATGTTGCCCAATACATGTGATTTAAGCTACACTTAAATTATTAGTAGAGGTGAATGTTATGATTTTATTACAAATAAATCAGCTTAGTAAATCTTTTGGTGCTGACCCTATTTTAACCAATATTAAGCTAGAAGTACAAACTAAGGATAAAATAGCGATCGTTGGCCGTAATGGTGCGGGAAAATCAACGCTATTAAAAATTATCGCTGGCAGTATGTCCTATGACAGTGGAGAAATTATTAAACCTAAGGGTGTTTCAATTGGTTATTTAGCTCAAGATACCGGTCTTGAATCACAATTATCTATTTGGGATGAGATGCTTACAGTCTATAAAGAGCTTCAAATAATGGAACATGAGATGAGACAGCTTGAACAAAAAATGTCGGTTATCGACCCTAGCAACAATTCTCGTGAATTTGAACAACTATTAAAAGAATATGATAGCCTTCAAATTACCTTTAAAGATAAAGGTGGCTATCAATATGAAGCAGACATTCGTTCCGTCCTGCATGGTTTAGGGTTTAGTCATTTTGATTCCGCTACAAAAATTTCCTCATTAAGTGGGGGACAAAAGACTCGTCTAGCTTTAGGTAAGCTGCTGTTAACGAATCCTGACTTATTAATTTTGGATGAACCAACAAACCATTTAGATATTGAAACATTAACATGGCTTGAACACTATTTACAAAACTACTCTGGTGCCATTTTAATTGTCTCACATGACCGTTATTTTTTAGATAAAATTGTAACACAAGTATATGAGATTAGTCGCCATACGAGTACAAAATATCTCGGAAACTATAGTAGCTATTTAAAATATAAGCAAGAGAATTATGAAAAAGAATTAAAGGCATATGAAAGACAGCAAGAGGAAGTTGCTAAGCTGCAGGACTTTATTCAACGGAATTTAGCCCGGGCATCAACTACTAAGCTTGCTCAAAGTAGAAGGAAAAAATTGAATAAAATGAGTTTAATGGACAAGCCGCTCGGTGACGAAAAATCGGCCAACTTTCAATTTGATATTGAAAGACAAAGTGGAAATGATGTACTGAAGGCTACTGACATTTCTGTCGCATATAGCCCAGGCAATCCAATCTTATCAAATATTTCCTTCTCTATTTCTCGTGGAGATAGCATTGCCTTAGTAGGACCAAATGGAATCGGTAAATCTACTCTGCTTAAATCGATCGTCCAAAAGCTTGATTCATTTACAGGTAGCTTTGCACTTGGCTCACATGTACAAATAGGCTACTATGATCAGCAACAAGCAGATTTAAATTCAAATAAGCGAGTTCTTGACGAGCTATGGGATGAATATCCTACGAAAACAGAAAAAGAGATCCGAACCGTTCTTGGTAATTTCTTATTCTCTGGTGACGATGTACTTAAACCTGTTCACTCCTTAAGCGGCGGAGAAAAGGCTCGGCTTGCTTTATCAAAATTAATGCTGCAAAATGCAAATTTCCTCATCCTAGATGAACCAACGAACCATTTGGACTTAGATAGTAAAGAAATTCTAGAAAATGCGTTAATCGATTATCCAGGTACGATATTATTTGTTTCACATGACCGTTATTTTATAAATAGAATTGCGACGAAAGTATTTGAGCTATCTAGAGACAAAGTAACCGAGTACTTAGGTGATTATGATTACTACCTAATGAAAAAAGAGGAACAGCTAGAAATTGAACAATTAAATAAGCAAGAGAAGGAATCAGAGAAGAAGGATGTTGAAGCAACACAATCAACAGGTAAGCTTTCCTATCAACAGGAGAAAGAGTTAAAAAAACTTGAAAGACAAAAACAAAGAAGAATTGAAGAAATAGAAGAACAAATCAGCCAGTTAGAAGACCAAATAGAAAAAAATGAGAAGCTTCTATGTGATCCTGAAATCTATCAAAACCATGAGGAAGTTCAAAAATTAAACAATGAAAATGAACAATTACAATCAAAGCTTGAAGCTCTCATGAATGAATGGGAAGAATTACATTAAAAACGAAATTGAATCAATTTGGTTATCTCTCTGTGGGGACAGTCCCCGCTTAGGGATAACCTTTTTTATTTCCAGCATTTATAAATTTTTACAAGTATATTTATCAGATCACTATTCCTTTATCCACAATCATTTCCCCTTTAATTTCAACATATCAACAGACTTATGCACATTATCCACATTTTTTGTTGATTTTATCCAAGTTATACACAAGGCATTTTATGCATATTTGACAGGATTTTTAATGACTTTACACAATTCTACAAAAATCGTGCATAACCCTGTGGATAACTTGTATTTTCTATATCTAAAGCCACTTATTCGCTTCATTCAGTACTTTTATCCTGCTGAAAAGGAAATGTAAAGATAAAAAAAGCCTCCGAAAATCGGAAGCTCGTTAATATGGGAGTAACTCTAAACCAGGATTTGCGTTTAATGCTAAATTACTTCTTACACCTTTTTCATAGAGGATACTTCCCGCCGCTGCAATCATAGCTGCATTATCAGTACATAGAGATAAAGGAGGAATCACTAATTCAAAACCATCCCTTTTTCCAAACTCATTTTCTAGTGCTGTTCGTAATCCTTTATTCGCAGCAACACCACCTGCTACTAACAGCTGTTTAACTTGATACTTATCCACAGCCTGAGCTGTTTTTGTGACCAAAACGTCTATGACACTTGCTTGAAAGCTTGCAGCAATATCCTTCGCCTCTAATTCAATACCCTTTTGTTTTGCATTATGGAGAGTATTGATAACAGCAGATTTAAGGCCACTAAAGCTAAAATCAAATGATCCTTCACTAAGCCACGCCCTTGGCAAATCTATAGATGCTTGTCCTTCATGTGCAAGACGATCAATATGAGGACCACCTGGATAGGGAAGACCTAATGTTCTAGCTACCTTATCATATGCCTCACCAGCCGCATCATCTAATGTTTCCCCAATAACTTCAAAGCTTGCATGCTCCTTCATATACACTAATTCCGTATGTCCACCCGAAACAACAAGCGCGAGTAATGGAAAGTGCATCTCAGTTATGAGGCGATTTGCGTAAATATGACCTGCAATATGATGAACACCTATTAGTGGCAGCCCTTGTGAAAAGGCTAATGCTTTAGCTGCGTTGATTCCCGTTAATAATGCTCCAACAAGTCCAGGTCCTTCTGTCACTGCAATCGCCGATAAATCTTTAAAATCTAAGTTAGCCTGTTTCATTGCCTCATCAAAAACAACCGTTAGCTGTTCAACATGATGTCTTGATGCAATTTCAGGTACAACACCGCCGAATCTTTTATGGCTTTCTATTTGCGACGCTACAACATTAGATACGATTTCACGGCCATTTTTTATAATCGCTGCAGCCGTTTCATCACAGCTAGTTTCAATTCCTAATATATATTGGTCTGCTTGACTCATCCTAAATTCACCCACATTACTTTAGCATCTTCATAATTATCTGTATAATAATTTTTTCTTATTCCACCTGTTTCAAAACCAAGCTTTCTATATAGTGATTGTGCGATATGATTTGAGACTCTTACTTCTAGAGAAAGTCGCTTCGCACTCATTTCCTTGCATAGCTGCATAGAAAAACGTAATAGTGCTTCTCCTATTTTCCTTCCTCTGAAATCAGGATGTACCGCAATATTTGTAATCTGTGCATCATCCATAATCACCCACAATCCACAATACCCAATGACGCTTCCTTCGTACTCTACAACTAAATATTTTGCAAAAAGATTTTGTTCAAGTTCGTAATATAATGATTCCTTTGACCAAGGTGCGGTAAAAGACATTTTTTCAATTTCATAAACTTCCTCAATGTCTTCCTTTTTCATCGCCCTAATCGTAAATCTCTCATCCAAATTGTTCACCATCTTATTTTTGTTGTTCTAGCCATTTTGCTTCAGCTTCAGCTAATCGAATATAATTGGGAACAAGTGAATGAACGTCTGTTGCTATTTTTTTCATACCAATCATACCTAATTCACTAGGTCTTGGATTATGTAGCGTCATTGAACCTATCACAGCTTTTTCTGCTAATATCTCTTTAATAAGCTCGTTATGAATAGAGACATCATTTCCTAAAAAAAGTACTTGTTCACCTGTTTCTTTAAGCTTCTCTAGCCATTCTGTTAATAATAGATTGCAATCTTCCTCTATTGTTACTAGGTTATCTTCAGAATAACGATATAATCCAGTATAGACCTGCCCTCTTCTCGCATCAAATAGAGGAGAAATGACTCCGTTAAAAAATTTCCCATTAGCTGCTAGGGCCTCTAAACTAGATACACCTACTATTGGAATGTTTAGTGACCATGCCATCGTCTTTGCAATCGACACGCCTATCCGGACTCCGGTGTATGATCCAGGTCCTGTAGCAACTACGATTTTATCAAGATCCTTCGGAGTGAGATCACATTCCTTTAATAATTGTTCAATCGCAGGCATTGCTCGAACAGAATGATTCTTTTTTAAATTGGTTATATATTCACCTATGACTTTATTTGCTTCTAAAATAGCTATTCCCAACACATTATTCGTTGTATCAATCGCTAAAGCTCTCATTTTTTAACTCCTTACATATCTCATCATAAAACTTTCCATGCGGAGTCATCATTAACTCCCGATTTGTTTCATCAATATATTTAATCGAAATATCGATTCTTTCTAAAGGTAATTGGCTTTCGATCAAATTTGCCCATTCTACAACCGTTACACCGTCACCTTGAAAATATTCGTCAAAACCTAAATCCTCTGCCTCATCTTCTAAACGGTAAACATCCATATGATATAAAGGTAATCTCCCACCTTTATACTCTTTAATAATCGTAAAGGTTGGACTATTTACATTTCGCTTGATCCCTAAACCTAGTGCTAATCCCTTTGTAAATGTTGTTTTCCCCGCTCCTAAATCACCCTCAAGTGTTAGTACCGAACCACTTGTTAGCTTTTCAGCTATACTTTTAGCTAAATTCCTTGTCTCTTCAGCATTATTTGTACGAAATATGTATGATTCCAATTTTCTCACCTGACTTATTTTTTAAAATGATTAAAACCTGATTTATGAAGAGGTTCTCCATCTTTATCTTTTTTCTTAAGAAAAACTCCAGTATATTTCTTGCTGACATAGCCAATTTTAGTTATCTTAATCGATTGCTCATTACAAAGTCTTTTTAACTGTTCCCAGGATTCAGGTGATGTTGTCCCAACTAACTCAAAATCCTCTCCACCATAAAACATCCATTTCGTTATATCACAAGTCTGTTTTATTTGAGCTAGCTCCTGACTAATTGGTAAATCCTCCTCATTAATCATAATTCCTACCTGACTTGATTCAGCAATTTCATGAAGCTCACTAGCTAATCCATCACTTATATCATTTAAAGAGGCCCTTTTTATACTAGAAATAATTCGACCAGCTTTCACTTGTGGAGTAGGTCGTTTATGCCGCTCGATGAGATATTCTTTTATTGAAGCATCATCTATCACATATTTCCCCAATAAAATATCTAAGCCAGCTGAAGAATCACCAACTGTTCCAGTAACAAAAACAATATCCCCATCCTTAGCTTCACTTCTTAACGTACGTACATTCTGCTCCACTTCTCCAATCACTGTTACCGTTACAACTAAATCTTTTGAGGTTGATACCGTATCACCACCGATAAGACTCATGTTATAATGTGAAGCAATTTTGTTCATTCCTTGAAAGATATCGATTAATTCCGATTCCTTCCAAGTATTTGGAATCGAAATTGCTACTAAATAATAAAGGGGAACACCCCCCATTGCAGCTATGTCACTAATATTTACGGCTAACGCTTTGTACCCTATTTCATACGGAGTAGATAGATGTTTTAAAAAATGAACTCCTTCAACCATTGTATCTACACAGACAACTTGATCCTTTTCTGAATCAGGTCTATAAATAGCAGCATCATCACCAATGCCCATTTTAATATTAGGATGGTTTCTTTTCTTTGGTGTTATTTTATTAATAAAATCAAATTCATCCATTTCATTCTCCCATGTTCAAGAAGATTTCTTAAAGTATGAAAAAACCTTAGGATTTACTCCTAAGGATTACTTTTGTCTCTTATTAGTTTATCTCATAATAGAAGTTTATCCAAGTTTTATCCATTCAATCATGTTCGCCTCAGATTCAATCGTTTATATCCAGCATCTATGAAAGATAACACTGTATAAAAATAGACATAAAAAAAACGAAACATAATGTGTTTCGTAAATCATCTATAATGGCGGTCCGGACGGGACTCGAACCCGCGACCTCCTGCGTGACAGGCAGGCATTCTAACCAACTGAACTACCGGACCATTTCATTAACTTAAATTGGTTGCGGGGACAGGATTTGAACCTGCGACCTTCGGGTTATGAGCCCGACGAGCTACCAGACTGCTCCACCCCGCGACGATAATATAAAGTTTTTACCTGGCAACGTCCTACTCTCACAGGGGGAGTCCCCCAACTACCATCGGCGCTGAAGAGCTTAACTTCCGTGTTCGGCATGGGAACGGGTGTGACCTCTTCGCCATCGTCACCAGATAATTAATTTACGGCTTCCGATGAACTTCACATTTCTGCGTCATCTCATTCGTCAGCATCCTCACGTACCGATGTACGCTCCGGTGCCTCCTCAATCGATTCCTTGAACTGTTCGTTCCTCGAAACCCTTTTACTTCATATAAAGTTATAAGGAATAATATATTCCTTCAAAACTAGATAACGATATTATATTCATTCACTTAGTTTAACGCTCTTTATATCTAGCTCCAGAAGCCATCGGCTTCTTCTGCCTTTAAATTTAGGTTAAGTCCTCGAACGATTAGTATCTGTCAGCTCCACGTGTCACCACGCTTCCACCTCAGACCTATCAACCTGATCATCTTTCAGGGTTCTTACTCACTAATGTGATGGGAA
>NZ_JBQENT010000066.1:0-18427 GCF_052044855.1 Metabacillus sp. 22489 | reverse complement strand
TGTTTGGAGTATTATTTTCCACTATAGTTTCCTCCTTATTGATTCATATTTTGTGAAGGTTGAGTTACATACTGTTGCATCTGTTGAAGCAGCTGTTGATAGTGTCGATCATGCATTTGTCCAGCTTGTTCAAGTGCTGCTCTTACTTCGGGATTTTGACATTGTTGAGCGAAAAAATGCATTTTCTTCATCGCAAGTAAATTCCAGCTTAACATATCGTTTACATAGAGATGATCCTTTGTTGACATTATTTCAGGCGGTTGTGTCATTAAAGCTTGTGCTTGTTGATTATTCATACCCGTCTGCATTTGTTGCATGATGTTTCCTCCTGTTAACAATGTTGTAATCACTTTAGGTAGATTGCCACACAGCGGTCAAAAATATGCAGGTATTTTAGACTAGTTTTAAAGACCCCCCCACCTCTAGATAGCATTAAATACTCCCCACCTATACTTAGGTGGGGAGTATTTGTGGCTAAACTAAATATTAATTTATCCTATTCCAGACCCTGTTTAAATCTAAGGGGACATAGACTTTATCACCATGAATTTCCTTATGTATGATAGGATTGGTAAAACTTTCATCTAAATAATTTTCAATTATTTTCTTATGTCTAGCTCGTGGTTTTGTTCCTAAAATATTTTCAGTATAGTCCTTGTACATTACTAATGTATACCTCGCTTTTTTCACCATTTTCTTGTTTATAGAATTCGCTGTATTAGAGGCAACAGGGGATTTATCCGTCATGTTAAAGAAAGAAAACCAACCATTAACAGCAAAGGATCTAAACTTGACGGTTGCTTCAATTAAAGAGTCTCAGACTGTTATTATGGATGGTGTGATAATGGATGAACCACTTGCGACGATTGGACGAAGCCGTGCTTGGTTACACACTGAATTAGAAAAACTTGGTGTAACGGTAGAAAATGTTTTTCTTGGACAAGTTAATTCCTATGGAGAGTTAACAGTTGACCTGTTTGACGATCAATTACAAGTCGCATCTCCTCAAGAAAGACCTTTAATTCTTTCGACCATGAAAAAGTGCCAAGCAGACTTAGAGCTGTTTGCTCTTGGAACCGAATCAAAAGAAGCTAAGCAAATGTATAGTAAAAATAGTGAAAAACTACAAGAAGCTATTGATAAAGTGATGCCTATTTTAAAAGGATAATGGTTTATTTCGCTATCTTGGATGATCTTAAGACACATAACAAAAAAGTAGTACCATTTTTTTATATAATATCATTAAGTCGAATCTTGAAAATAAAATCTTTGGAAAAATATTTTTTTAAAATTGATTCGGGTATATGTATATATAGAAAGTTTTTCTTCAGCCGTTAAATTTAAAAACGCTAGGAAATTTTTTCAACTAAATATTCTGCTACAAATGATGTAAATACTCTAGAAGGAAGTCGTGATACCTATTCGTTAGTAGGGAAAGAGCAGAAGTATCAAAATCGTATTTATGTTATCGCCTAGTGTAAAATAAAGGGAGTAAACTGGGAATGCACCTATATCATATATTATAATTGAATAAATTTAATGTCTATCTGCAAAAACTGCCTCACCTCGGGTAGTTTTTTTGTATCATTAATAGACATTTTCCTTTAAACAGGGTTACTTGACCTACAAGGGCTAGGGTTATTAGTTATCGTTTTTTTGCGCTTATGTTGCGTCTACTTGCACTTCAGAAGTTATATTCAGTGAAGTAAAAGTTGTCTATAATGCTAACGTTTTTGGCATATACATAGAACACGTCCATTTAGACAGGAGAGTTCTTAATAAATGCCATATTTTATGAAAGCAGTTGCTATTCTTGTAGGCAGCATGTCAATAGCGTTGGGAATAAATACTTTTTTAATACCAAACAAAGTTTTAGATGGCGGAATTATTGGCCTAGGTTTAATTATTAGTTATTTATTAAATACAAACGCCGGGTTCACGATAATGGTATTGAGCATCCCCATTTTTGCTCTAGCTTGGTTTAAGTATCGTTCATATTTTTTTAATAGTTTGCACGGTATGCTTTTATCATCATTTTTTATTGACCTTTTTCATAACGTTAATCAAGTTCCTATAAAATTTTCACCAATTCTTAGTTCATTTACAGGTGGTGTATTCATTGGTTTTGGCATTGGTCTTATGCTTCGCTTCGAGACAAGCACAGGTGGAACAGATTTATTAGCCCAGTACTTTTCTGAATTCATTAAAATTAATGTTGGGATCATCATTCTCATTATGGATGTTTTTGTTATTTGTCTTGGGGGTTTATTCGTTTCAACAGAAACTTTCTTTCTTTCGGCTATAACTATTTCATCTGGTGGAATAACTACAAGCCTTTGCACTTGGAATTTTAAAAGCAATGATTATTGACCAAGTAATTCCAATTAATAACAATTAGGCAACTGTCTAGTCATTGGACAATCGCGGAGCATATGATGAAATTGTTATTATCAAATAGGTAAAAATCACTAACAAGGATGTTTTAATAAAAGGTTTGTGTCATTTTGAATAATTTACTTTTGATAAGTCTATTATCAATTACCGGAGGCCACTTACCTTTTCATAACCAGAAGCATTAACGAAATTTACCTATTTGTATTTTTAAACATGTCGATTGTTTTTTGAATATTATGGATGAAAATTATGGTCGGGAGATGAAGAGGAGTGGAAGAAGTAGAAGAAATACAATATCGTGAAGAGTTGCTGAAATGGTGTGATAACATTTATTTGCATTGGGAAAGAATGAAACCAAGGTTTTCAAAATTATTTGATTTGAAGACCTTAGAGGAATGGGAAGAGTCATGTCGTGGGTTGAAAGAAAAATTACAGATAGATACAGAAGCTGATCTTGATGAATATCACACAGCAAAAAACTTATATGAACAGTGGGAAATGTTGTATGGAGAATCAATAAGTGGTAAAGAAGACGTTAATTCCGATGTGAGGGAAGGTGTGGAGTTGTCCACTCAATCTGATCGCGAAATCGAATTGTCGGATCGGGAAAGTGATAAAGAGGACGAACTTATACGGGTGACAATTAATTTGGAAATACCGAGACAGGATTTAAGGAAAATTTTATTAGACTATAAAATGGAAGTCTAGCCATCCCAAATAGAGAGGGGTCAATGGCCTATTTGTAATTCGTATAGAGAAAACGCCAAACCCTATGTTCAAGGTGTTGGCGTTTGTTCATTTTTTACTCTTTATAAATAGTTATTTACACAACACTATTATTAAATTCCAAGTATCAAAAACCAGACAAGCAAGATCTCAATCTTCCAGAAAGTCCAGTAGACGTCCCAACATCGTTAAAAATAGATGGGGAAATTTTATGGGATAATTTACATGAACTCGGATTTGATCAACAGTGGTTAGATAACCAATTAACTACTAATGGATATAATAATGTAAAGCGTATACTCTATGCAGATTGGCGAGAGAGTGAAGGCATACATGTAAGTCCTAAATAAAATTTGTTAGGATAAGAGCACATCAATTTTCTTGATGAATATAAACTTTAGTCTTCAACAATCAGGCGCTTTAATGAAGTAACTAAAGCCTAATTTTTCACTTATAACACCGAGAAATTAGACTTTTTATATTTTGATATCCTTAACGTTGTAAATCCGCATTTTCCTGACGCTACCCCTCCTATAAATTGTAACATTTTAGGAGGTGTAAATTCACTGGGAATTAGAGTAAAGATTTTTAATAAAATTCTTAAATTAAGTACTGATTATTTTTATACCTATAATAACCAGTATTTTTAGATTCAATACTTAACAATACTTATGTATTGAATTTTAAACAAATCCTTTATTAATACGATTTTTAATAAACGAAATTTTCCGTCCATTGATTTAGTTTACATAATATCGAAATCAAACCCCAATTTTGGGGTAAGAGGATCAAAAAAAAGCACCTTCAAAAAAAGATGCTTTACTTCCAATATTCATAATGATTTGCAATGAAGATCTGTAAATAATCATTAAAATTAATTTCCGTTAACTCTCTGACATTACTCCATTCAAAATACTTAATATTGCTAATCAACGAGTAGAATTTAGGGTTTTTTAGAAGGCTAATTATTACTGAATTTCTAATTTGATACTGTTTTGATTCTGAATCAGGTTTATTTTCAATAATATTCCGAATAACACCGAGTAAGAGATCTGTTATCTCCACCCCTATTTCTTCCCCTTTTGGCACTAACTGACTTGTTAATACCACATAATGTTCTCCCCGATACAATGATTGAATATTGAGCTGCTCTTTTATTAAATCATTTAACTGAAAGCTTTTATATTCTGTAGAGTCTTCTATGTAGATGTCAGTTGTGATGTCTACAGTACGACCATATCCCCTCAAAAGACCATATATTATACGTTCTGGGAATTTTGTATAAATCATCCTATCGATTAAATCCTCACCAAATCCCCTTCTATTCGCTAACATTGAGTAGTCATAATGAATAACGTTAAATTTAAGCAAATGATGATATTCAGCAATAAGATTTAAAGCCTTAACGATATTTGTACGATAATCAGCTTTACCCGTAACATCTTTCCAGTGAAGCTTTACGGTTCCATCTCTTAATTGTTGGGATAAAGCTTCAATTTCTGGTAAAGAATAGATCTTAGAAGGAATTGAAAGTCCACCCATAAGATTAGGTTTATCCTTTCTTTTCCCACTCTCATCAAAAAACACTTTTATATTTTCATTTTGAACCATCATTTTCCCCTCTTCGGAAGGTTGACAAAGAATATATTATTAGGTAATATTGGTTTACATATCAGTTCTCACTCTGGTAGTGCGAACTATATAAAGACAAAACATTCACTCATCCTGGTGATGCGTGAAATTTGTTGCTTACCTAACTGCCTACCTTGGTAGTTTTATTTATTTTCTTTTCTTACATAATAGCATGATTTAAAATTTTCAAACACTTCCTAATTTCAGGGAAGTGTTTTTTATAGTTAAAACAATAATATAAATCGGACAATACTTTAATCTGACGATAAATCGAATATCAGTTCCATCTGTCCAAGCTTTCTATCTTTCTATACAATAACGGTAAATGAGATCGGAGGTTTTTACTATGAGTGGAACGGACGGAACACTAACTGTAAGAGATATGACGAACCGTTTGAACATTGGTGACAGTACATTGCGTAAATGGTGCTTATCTTTAGAAGAACACGGTTATAACTTTTACAGAACGGATCAGAACAAGAGGATATTCACGCAGCAAGACTTAATCGTTCTCCAACAATTTCAAAAACTTGTTCAAGAGAAAAACATGTCAATGAATAACGCTTCTTTAGTAGTAACAACAAAGCATCAGAAGGCACCGTTCTCTGATGAGACGGAAATAGAACAGGTAATTGAACAGGAAAACAACGTTCCTTCAATGCGTTCTGATAATCAATTTATCGAACGTTTGATGACATACATAGAACATCAAGAAGAACGCCAAAAACAGCAAGAACAGTTTAACAAAGCATTATTGGAACGGTTAGATCAACAACAGAAATACATAGAAGAACGGCTTAATAAGCGTGACGAAACACTGATCCAATCATTAAGGGAAGTCCAGGAGACAAAGAAGCTAATTGCAGCTGCAGAAGAGAAAAGGGAAGAAGAAAGCAAGAAAGGGTTCTTTCAACGCTTATTCGGTAAATAACAGTGGATTTAAGGATACGTGGTGTTTTGATTTATGAATGCGATACTTGTGGTACATTCTTTTCTGTATCTCTAATACAAAACGTAAGTTGTCCTGGTTGCAAAGGATCAAATATTACCCAAATAGGGGATGGGGTTACATCTTATAACGAACCTAAAAAAGAGTTCCGACAAAAAGAAAATTCAGTTGCTGTACAAAGCGAGAAGAAAAAAGAGTTTTTACGTGTAGAGGATATTACAGATCTACTTGATGTTTCATTAACCAAAGCCTATGAGCTTATGAGAGAACCTGATTTCCCATCAATGAATTTAGGAGGAATAAAAAGAGTAAGAAGGGAAGCTTTTTTCAAATGGTTGCAGAATAGGGAAAACAATAAATACAATACATAACATCAGTTAAGTTACTACTTGATTTTTAAAAACAATGGATTTAAAATAGAAACAGGTGTTCGCTTTTATTCTGACCTAAGCCTCCCACCTTGGAAAAGTGAGAGGCATTTTTTTATTGTATTCTAACTTTAAGACCCCCGCCAGCTACCGCCTTAACTGGATCAGGTTTCTTTTCTTCTCTTGGCTTCATCATTTGCAGGACATCGGAAAACCTTTGTACTTGAGCAATCCTAAAAGGATAATTGTTACTGATGGAGTAACGCTGTTCGGATATTATGAGAACGTTTGGAAATAGTGGTTTTTCTGCGTTTTGCCATGGTTCATGAAAGACAATACCACTTCTATGCAGATCCTTGTAACGGTCTAATTTATCCTTCATTTGCTTCTCAGAATAGATTGTTTTTTGCACTTCAATAAAGAAAGGCGTTCTCCTAAAGATACAGTCGACTGCTTTGCCAGTCTGCTAAGAGTGAAAGTTGCCATCTCTCCAATTTACTTCTTAAACCTTCATATTTTGCCCAATCTCCGAATGCATTGGGTTGTATTCCTTTATCCATGTACCAAGCAATTACCATAGACATTCTTAAATTATCCAAGCAATTTAGTGCATAATACAATTCTTTCCTGTTTACCCTTCGATAAGCTTCATGAACATAAGCAAAAAATTTAGATCTCCATAGCTCAACTTCTTGTACAGTCGGACAATAAAATAATTTCTGTGATTTCTCTAATATTTCTTCCATAAATCCTTTTTTATCATGGGCAATACTGATGTTTTGCAGCCAGATAGACGGTTGAATATCTACTGTTTTATAATAAAATGTATCAACCTTTATGAAAGTATCATAGTGAGCAACACTATGAGTTGCCCAAGGGAAATCTTCAAAATACAGTACTTCCCCCCAGTTTTTAGCCCTCTCTTTTTTATTCTTCCTATACCTTTCAAATACTTCATCCTTAACTACTATACGAAGGTCAATATCAGAATATATGTCTGTATTTCCATTTCCTATAGATCCGCCGTAAAAAACAGATAATACATTTTCATCATTAATTAAGTCCTGCTCAATCTTTTTCAACATAATTTCACGATGCTCAGGAATTTTCAAGTCTCTTTGACGATATTTATTTTCTAATCCCACACATAAGAATAACAGCTCCTTTTCAGTCTTTTAATCCAAATTCGCCAGTAGGAAATAAATTCCTTCTCACACAATGTGTTATTAACTGAAAAAAGCACCTTTCCTTAATCCAGAAAGGCGCCCGATTGCGGAAGATCTCTATTGGAGAAAGGTTCTCGTTACTTGAATAATCAATACTTGATAGGAAAATTATAAGGCCATTTTATTATTCATAACTACTATTGTAGAACCAACCAAAATAAGTGGTCTGCTGCCAATAAGTTCTCTTATTTCCCTTACGTATTCGGCCATATTTCCCCCTGTAAATGTATATTTTAGTCTCTAATCCGATTTCCATAGTGAATATGCCAATGCATATGTTTATTACTTTGATAATTACCGACATTTGTAGAAACCGTACATGCTCCAAATTCCTCATTCATTTTCGATGCAACTGTCCTTATTACTTCAAAGATTTCTATCATAATTTCTAATTCATCTTGTTGAACTGTGATAATTGAGACGATATGTTTTTTAGGTATTACTACAATATGCTCTTCATAAAAGGGTCGAGTATGATAAAATGCCAGTACATTTTCTGTTTCTAAGACTCGTTGTACTTGTATATTTCCACTTAATTGTAAGCGTCAAGTGAAATTGAACACTTTTTTCTTCTTATTATGATGTATCCCCTTCACATTGAAAAAGCATTTGCTTTATTGAAAGCAGGTGCTTTTTTACTTATTGACTTGGGTTTACTTATCCTAAAATATATTGGTTTAGCCTGTGTAAACAATGATAAAAGACCACGTAATTGCTGCCTTTTTGTATATAACTAAAGTTAAAATCAGGTTAAAAACCATAGGGGATCTCGCATATGTTTAATGCTAAATCATTTTAACGAATAAGCTTATAATTGCTACAATTAATGCAGTAAACGAAATTAAAGTGGAGTACTTTGATAAACGGACACTTGGAGGATCTTTTTGCAAACGGTTCTTTATTTTTACATCTTCCATTTTATTTTGAATTAAAATTTTTATATTCTGAATAGATGTTTGAATTTTATGCTGTTCTATAATATTGAGATCCGAATCACCAAATACTTCTTTTGCTTGATTTACATACGTCTTTTCCAATTTATTTTTTAAGAAAGGAACATAATGTGTAAGGAAAATTTCTTCGATTTCAGCAATTTGTTTTTCAGAAATTTTAAAGTTCACATAATCTTGAAATTCATCAATTAAGTTTAATTTTTCTTTACATGAAATAATAGTGTTATTAATAATAGCATCCCAAATACTGTTTAGGGTCATACCAGATTTCAGTAAACCCCTAGTATTAGCTTCATCTTTTACCTTTCTAATCTCTTGGTAAATAGATGCATCCAGTATGTTCAATTCATCATAGAGTTTTTTTACAAAATATTGATTAATATCTTTTTTCCTTTTCTCTCCCATAATTGCCCTCTTTTTATAGTTTTCATTATTTTACCATATAATAAAAACCCCTTTAATGTAATTTTCGGAGATATTTTGTACGTCTTTTAAGTGTTAATTTGCACTATCTTTTAAAAAAGCTACGTGTAAACCTAAACGAAAGTTGAAACTTAGGTTTTATTTATCCCTCAAAACATTGGTATAGACTTATGTGAGCATGATAAAAGACAGCATAATAGCTGCCTTTTTGTCTATCTCATTATCATATATATAGTATTTAATCTACGTTTAGGGGTACGACAACGATTCCTTCCTTTTCATGTCATAAGACATTATTTTACAAATAAAACCCTCGGTTACTATTTAATTTAACCGAGGGTTGTTTATTTTTATTGGAAATAAAGAAATATCCGTAAATTCTATCATTGTTTATCCTACAACTGATTCAATTTATTCATCATTTTTTGCCTAGACGGATTAGTATAAATCAACGTGGTATGAATATTTGAATGACCTGCAATATGAGCCACTTCATGTACATCAAATCCATTCTCAAGAGCATGAGAACAAAAATAGTGTCTTAAATCATGAGGGCTTAACACTTGTTCCAATCCAGCTAGGTGACTATACTTTCGAAACATATTGTTAGCCGTCATACGGCTTAACTTTGGTCCTTTGTTAGATAAAAATAAATAAGGACTGTCTGTATACTTATGTTTTTTTCGTAATTCCAAGTAATCTTTTAAAGCTTGAATGACTTTTTGATTTAAAAGTACAGTACGCTGTTTGTCTCCCTTACCAGAACGAATGACTAACTCTGATGATAATAAGTGTAAATCTCGACTAATCTCAATACTTAAAGCTTCACTAATCCGGCAGCCTGTAAAAGTAAGCAAAATAACCAGGGCATAGTCTCGAACATTTTGCTTTTCAACTACAGCTTGAATGAACTTATGAACCTCTTTTTCGGTAAATTGTGCCGGTGAGGCATAAGTTTGTTGAATTTTTTTCTTCATTTTCTTTGTAATGACCATGTCTTCTTGAACGCCAACTGATATCAGAAATTCATTATATTTCTGAAGAGCCGAAAATTTAGCGTTAATCGTTTTGGCACTTCGTTTTTTATCACCTGAAGATATTGGAGGTAGTCCTTTACATTTTGTATGTAAAGAGATCTTGGGTGTTTATCAAAGGTGCCCTCAAACCAAGAAAAATACTCTTTCACAGCCAATCGGTAATTACAAATGGTATTTTCGGATTTATCTTCCAAACGAAGATGTTTAACAAAATTCTCAATCAAACTCATAATCTTACAACCCCATAAATTATGTTTAGTTTTTATTTGGCAGGTCTAAAATAAATTATGTTTAGTTTTATAAGAGAATTATATCATAATGAGTCCATGTTTGGTTTTGGTTCTCTAAATTAATTTTAGGGGAACGGAAACGATTCTGGATTTAAGGGGCCACTATAGAAAACAAAACCAAAAATCAATAATTAGATGTTTAATGTCAATAAAGTTGTTCCAGAAAAGGGCCATTTAATTGAGTAGAGTGTTTTGGGCTAACAACGATTTCTTTCAGTAAGTCACCCTGAATCTAAGTGAATTTCCTAAACATAGTGCATAGGATAATTTTATAAATCTGTGAAGGGAATGAGAAAGATGTACTATTTTCCTTATATTTATCCATATCCTTATTATGTTAACGTACCAATGTATAACTATGGAAGACAGCCTGTTTACTGGAATATTCCTAGTGAGATAGGGCATGATAAACGATCGGGTTTTTTACAATCATCGAAGGGAAGAGGTAGAATTGAGTTAAAAGATTATGGACCAGAACCATTTGTAGTTAATATCAATGAGGCTGCGAAGCAAAACAATACTTATCGTAACGCTTTATGGACAGGAAACCATTTACAAGTTACATTGATGAGTCTCAATGTTGGCGAAGATATCGGTTTGGAAATGCACCATAATGTTGATCAATTCCTACGTATTGAACAAGGTCAAGGGATTGTTCAAATGGGCAAGAGGAAAGATAATTTAAACTTTGAAAGAAAAGTCTATGATGACTCTGCCATTATGATACCTGCTGGAACATGGCACAATTTAACTAATACAGGTAATCTCCCGTTAAAACTTTACTCGATATATGCACCTCCACAACATCCACATGGTACTGTACATGTAACAAAAGTCGATGCCATGGTAGCTGAATAAAACTACTGTGAGTAATAAAAAGAGGAACGTAAAATATATTATTAGAATTGTTCTTACGAAATTAGAGAACTATTTTGTTACTATTTTATATATTTGTTATTCAATTAACCTGCTCTTATCTACAGTATCAGCGACAAAATGTTGATATAATGCACCTTATATCTTTGTGTTCATGTAGTAATAGATACACGTTTTAAGGGCTTGACTTGAGTCCCCTGTGGGTACAATTGATCCTGTGAAGGTTGTAGCAGTTTTTCCATCAGGCAACGAGCCTATCTATCACACCTACCGCGCTCTCGCTTACTGTCCTTGAAGTTTAGTCTGGAAGAAGTACACTTCCACACTAAACTTCAAGGTTGTTTCTTTCTCCAGTTACCCCTACTTTTCCTTAAATTTTTATATATAATTTTGCTATGTTTAATAAGAATAGTCGGGTTCCCGATAATAAAACGGTTTAACCAATTCAATAAACTTAACTTTGATATAAATAGATGAACGCATGTTATAACAATGATTCCAATAATCCCCTCCATCACTCCTTCTACTTTAATTGATCCAAAAGCTAAATAAGCTAAAAAAATAATGGCTCCAAAATCATAGGGGGTAAGTTGTGCTAGTGCGGATTTCCCTAAAAGTTTTACGGCTAAAATAAACACAATAAATAAAAAAATTAATTTAACTAAAAAAATAAACAACTTCTCACACCTCGTTACTAAGATAGTTCGGCCTTAGTCCGATTTCGGACTAAGGTTTTTGTGTAAGGAATGTTTTTGAACCATCTATTTAAATATAGGGTAATTAATAAAAGGTTTAGGATCTATTTTTATCGTTTAAGCAAAATGTAAATTTTATTTAACTATTATTAAACCTAATAAACCTATTTAGAATCGGTTGTTCGGTTTTTATCATTTTATTACCGCGTGTCATTCCATAAATCGCAACAGACCCAATTCCTAAACCTAATAACGAAATCATCATGCCTCTATTTTTACGCTAAACATCCATCTATTATTTCGATCAAAACTAAATTGTTCATTACCTCTCTGGTATTTATTTGAAAGAAAATGGATTTCACTAAGGTATACTGAAAAGAAACCACCATTATCCTCTTAAAATAGGGGTCACTTTATCAATGGCTTTTTGTATTTTTTCACTATTTTTGCTATACATTTGCTTGGCTCCCTTTGCTTCCGTTCCAAGGGCAAACGATTCCAAGTCAGCTTGACACTTTTTCATGGTAGAAAGTATTAAAGGCTTTTCTTGAGGGGACGGGACTTGGAGTTTATCATCAAAAAGGTCAATTGTTAATTGTCCGTAAGAATCTACCTGCCCAATAAAAACATTCTCAATCGTCACCCCTTGTTTTTCTAGTTCGGTTTTTAACCAACCCCGACTTCTACCAATTGTAGACAGAGGCTCATCTAATATTTCTCCATCCATAATGACGGTCTGAGGTTCCTTAACGGAAGCAACAGTCAAGTTTACATCTTTCGGTGTCAAAGGTTGGTTTTCTTTCTTGAGCATAACGCTTAGATCCCCGGTTGGCTCTAATACCGCAAATTCCACATCAGCTACCTTAAAGACATCCTTCTTTCGAAGCAATTCCAGTAACTCATCGGTTGTGTATTTTTCTTTTTTTAGATTATCCTCCATAATTTTTCCATCTTTAATAAAAATAGTTGCTCTTCCTTCTATAAAATCACGAAAGCCTTTGCTTTTTAAGGAAAGCAAACCTGCTAAAAAGGGTATTGCCGCGAAGACCACGATTCCGATTATCCCGTTAAACATGTTCCGTTCAAGTCCTGTGATAACTTCTGCGCCAATACTTCCAATTGTAATACCTACAACATATTCAAAAAAAGAAAGTTCAGAAAGTTGCTTTTTCCCTAACCATTTTGTGATTAAAAACAGGACAACGACAAATAATAATGACCGTATTACCACCTCTAACCATTCAGGCACTACTTACACCTCCTACAATAGAATGTTTTATCTTAAAAGCCTTTGTATTGAAACTCTTCTCGTTCCAATTCCCCAACTCGTTTTTTCAAATCTGTTACCACTTCATGCACGACCATCATGGTTTCATGCAAGGTACGCTTTGATTCATGGTCCTGAGTTCGTAAGGCTAAACTGGATAAATCAGCTTCTATACCTTTCAGACTTGCAAGAGATTTCTTCACTTCCGATGCAATGGTCATCCTACATCCTCCTCCTATCCTTTTGGTTTAAATAGCAAGGCGCCAATCATTCCGAAAATAATGGCAGCTGAAATTCCGGCACTTGTCACTTCAAACATTCCCGAAATCACACCTACTAAGCCATGTTTTTCTGCTTCTTCCATCGCTCCATGAACCAGAGAATTCCCGAAACTTGTGATTGGAACCGTAGCTCCTGCCCCTGCAAAATCGATAAACGGTTCATATAAACCAAATCCATCAAGAAGGGCACCAATGACAACGAATGTACTTAATGTATGGGCTGGTGTGAGTTTAAACACATCAAACATAATTTGCCCTACAACGCAAATCAATCCACCAACGACAAAAGCCCAAAAGAATATCATGATCGTTGTTCACCTCCGTATTCAATCGACACTGCATGAGCGATACAAGGAATCGTTTCATTTTGCTGAAAACTTAACGGCGACAATAAAGCCCCTGTCGCTACAACTAACATTCGTTTAAATTCACCCTTTTTCATGCGGTTTAACAAATGACCATAAACAACCGTTGCTGAACAACCTGGACCACTAGCTCCTGCTAGAACTGGCTGCCCTTCGCGGTAAATCATTAATCCACAATCCTGATACTGTTCTTCACGTATAGGGGTTCCATGCTTTTTAAATAATTCAAGTGAAACTTCATGTCCAATTTGACCGAGGTCCCCGGTTACAATTAAGTCATAGTAAGAAGGGTCAATATTTCGTTCGGTAAAATGAGCCTCAATTGTATCAACGGCAGCTGGAGCCATCGCTCCTCCCATGTTAAAGGGATCAGTCATTCCCATGTCAATGACACGTCCAATCGTTGCAGACGTAACACGTGGTCCATCTCCGGAATCACTTAACAATGCGACTCCAGCACCAGTTACCGTCCATTGTGCTGTAGGAGGTTTCTGACCACCATACTCAGTCGGATAACGGAACTGTTTTTCAACCGAAGTGTTATGACTTGAAGCTCCCGTTAACAAATAATTGGCTCCTTTTGTGTTTATAAGGTAGGCACCAAGCGCCAGTCCCTCCATTGAGGTCGAACAGGCACCAAACAATCCTAGATAAGGTGTCCCTAGTGTTCGACAAGCAAAGCTTGTTGGAGTAATCTGATTAATAAGGTCTCCTCCAAGGAAAAACTGAATTTGCTCCTTTTGAAGCTTGGCTTTTTCGATGGCTCTTTGACAAGCTTCTTCGAGTAGAACTTTATGGGCTTTCTCATAGGAATCTTGCTTAAGCCATAAGTCCGAATGAAGAATATCAAAATCTTCAGCAAGTAATCCGTCTGCTTCAAATGGTCCGCCAACCGTTCCGGTGGAGATAATAACGGGCTTTTGATCAAAGACCCATGTTCGATGACCCGTTAACATTTACAAACCACCCCACTGTATAAGTATCGTTTTAATTGTTGCAATCACAAATGCGGAAAAGACACCAAACAAAATAACAGAACCTGCTAATTTGAACATATTACCACCTACACCCAACACAAAACCTTCCGTTCGATGTTCAATAGCAGCTGATATGACGGCGTTCCCAAATCCGGTAACTGGAACAGCAGAACCCGCACCTCCAAATTGGGCAATTCGATCATAGACTCCAAAACCTGTAAGAAGCATAGAGATAAAAATTAACGTCCCTACCGTTGGATTCCCAGCTGTTTGGTCTGTAAAATCAAAATAATAAATATAAAACATTTGAATTGCCTGTCCGACTAGGCAAATGATTCCGCCAGTTAGAAAAGCATTTATACAATTCTTAAATACGGGTCTTTTTATTTCAAGGTCATCTTCAAGGTCCATATATTCCTGTTGAACAGGTGTTAATTGTTTCTTTTGATTATTTGACATGTCTACTCCCCTTCTTCCGTCACGCTTTTTCTTTCATTAGGCTTTTGATTTTGTCGAAATCCTTTTTTAATGATTTCATCTTGATCTTATCTTTTTGTAATTTTTCTTCTAATTGTTCCAGTTCCAAATACATTTTTGAATCGGTTGAGACGAGGATTTTATAATTGGGATATGCCTTTTCTAAGTCTGATTTCACTTTCTTTTCGATGTTCTTTAATCGAAATCGATCAAATTGATCGACTTTTACCGCCAATAACAGCTCCTTATCGGTATTAACAGCCTTTACACCTGAAATCTCTTCTTCTTTGATTACCTTTTCTTTTGCTTGATTAGCAATAGATTGATCGATTGGCTTTCTTGTATGTACCTTTACGACATTTGCATCATCATTATTATTTGCAAACTGATTCTGATTTCCGATACATCCTGAGCTTAGTCCGATGGTTATTAGTAATAAAAGAAAAATTTTTAATAAAGTTATTTTGTCTTTCATGAAATCACCTCATGTTTTATCTATTATTTAAGACGAGAAAGGTTGGTAAACACCTAACCAACCTTTTGTCTCGCATAATTATTGTTGTTTGTATTGAGGTTCTTCTTGTTCTATTTGTTGAACACGTGGTTCAATGCTGTTTACAACCGATTGGGTTTGTTTAGCAGCATCTTGGTAAAGTTGCTTTGCTTGTTGATTTTCTGTACTAAGAGCAAATGTTTCGAAGCTAGCCTGCGCACTTTTTAATCCTGCTACTGCTGTCTTGACATCGTTTATTACTGTCATTTTAAATTCCTTCTTCCTTTTTTATTTGATGCTTACGAAAAATAATATCTCTCTTTTTAATGGTGTTTATTTATGGTAATTTAAGGGGGTTTTTAGACTCGAAGGGTTGTTTATTAAAACAATTCACCAAAAAGGAGGCGTTAACATCTTTCTAAATTCAATTATATGATCAAATTTCTTGAAGAAAATAAAAAAGCTAGCATGAAGCCTTTTTATATCGACAAAGAAACCTCATATCCTGATATAGTATTGCAATTTTATTATCAAGAATAGTGGGCTTTAATATAGTCTCGTACCCTGAATTAACATAAAGAGTCTGTGCATGATCAAACTTTATTTTAAGTCAACAGACTAAATAGCTCATTTTACATAATTTTACTTTCTAATCTACATACTTTATATTGAATCTTGTTTTTTTATGAAAAGGAGGCAGAATTATATTGGCACCAACTAACCACTCAAACCAAACACCTAAAAAAAGATAGTTTTACTAGAAAACCTAATAGCAACTCCTTAAAACACTATTACAGAAAGAGGTTAATTCAAATTGGAGAATAATATCGGAAATTTAATCGGAATAAAATCAAATGTTCGATCAAAGCAGGCATTCATTAATTATGAACGAACTTTTTCAAATCCCATTATACACAGAGAAATCCATGGCGATAAAATTTATGTACCCTTAGATCTACATAGAGCTTGGGATAAATTCTTTTAAAGTTACTTGTTTACTACAATGGTTTGTTATTTTAAAATTACCGAGAAAAATTTATGTCAATGTAACTTTACCTTAGGCAGTAATAATTCGTTGGCTAAATAATCAAACGCATCAGAGATAGAAAAAAAGTTGTTTTATCCTGCTGCTATAAACACGCAAACACCGTTCAGGTACGAACGGTGTTAAAAATGTCGTTTTAAACATCTTACAATTTTTTCCTATCAATCCAAATAAAGGTTACAATAACCCTCAGTTTTTAAATTGAATTTATGCATCTTTTTATATATTTAATCAAATCATGGAAAAAGATTATATTAATAATAAAAATGATTATCCCATTAGCTCAGAATAAGTAATCGTCGATGTGATGCACACAAAGTTGCTAGACGGCTGAACCATTCACCTTTAAATTTTCTTCGATTAAATCGATAACAAAATTCATCTAAATAGGATTGGAGATGCTTTGAATCCAGCCCGTGAAACGTACCACCAACAAACGCTTTTGCATTTGAGAGAACCGTATGCAACCAATTTAAATGGTCTGGACTTTTTTTTGCATTATAGACTTGGTACTCGTGCTTAAAGCCAGCTCCACCAAGTGTTCGGTAGGAATGATAGGCATCGCTACTAATTGTTGACCCTGGTTGAATGCTTTTCTCGGCAAAGTCAATCAAGGTTGTCCCTTTAATATCAGGGACGACCTCCATTTTTAAATAGAGTGGATTTCCTTTTTTATTCAAGGATAATCCCACCAAGACTTTGGTTTTTTCTGTTCCACGCCCGCGTTTTCCGCCTTCGGATGGGGCACCAAAGAAAGCATCATCAAGCTCTACAATACCAGCTAACGTGTATTCTGCATCGCGTTTTCTCATGGCTTGACGGATTTTATGAAGCATGAGACAAGCTGTTTTATATGTCACTTCAAGCTCTTCAGAAAGCCTTGTCGCAGATACACCACGTTTATCATGAGCGATTAAATAGATGGCTAGGAACCACTTAGTTAAGTCAGTTCTTGTTTTTTCCATCACGGTTCCGACGGTGACAGTGGATTGGTATCGGCACTTTTTGCATTCATAAAGCTTGTGCTTCCGCGTTTGTTTCGAAATACGCATCGTGACCACATTTTTCACAACAAAAGCCGTTTGACCACTTCAATAAAAATAAATGATCATGACAAGCTTTTTCGGACGAAAACCGTTTTTGGAAAGAAATTAGACTCATTTGTTGGTATCTGGACATACTAAACACCCTTTCAAGAACAATTGTTAGTAAACATTATTACCAAACATTAGTTCTTGATAAACATTTTTCTGAGTAAAGGGGGATACTTATTATAATAAATAATACGAGTTAGGTTACTATATTGAAGTAACTTATTTCAAAGAGTTTAAAAAGGAGAGATACTAAAATGGCCCAAAATAATCAACAAATTAATGTAGACCAATTAAATCAAGCAAAAGCGAATGTAACCCTTACACAAAATTTATTAAATCAAGCAATTGAAAAGTCTTCATCTGACCCTACTTTAGCTCAAGAGGCAATCAAACAAGCTGCTACTGAGATTGCACAAGCTCAAACAGCAGTTAGTCAAGTTCAAAGTGCTTTTATTGCCCAAAAATCAGAATAAAGATATATAGTTTTCCCTGTAACTCAAAAGAGATACAGGGATTGATTATAATTGATTTAAATAACCGGGTTTACCTTTTTGTTTAAAGTTATTAAAATGAATATCCCAAGAAAAAGGTACTATTTAAAGATTGTGTATCTTTACCTTTGGTTTTCGAATATAATTTTTGTACATCATACACTGTTTGAGTAAGTTACTAGATGGGGTAGCTTCAGGAAAATGCGGATTTACAACGTTAAGGAAATCAAAATATAAAAAGTCTAATTTCTCGGTGTTATAAGTGAAAAATTAGGCTTTAGTTACTTCATTAAAGCGCCTGATTGTTGAAGACTAAAGTTTATATTCACCAAGAAAATTGATGTGCTCTTATCCTAACAAATTTTATT
>NZ_JBQENT010000065.1:0-20683 GCF_052044855.1 Metabacillus sp. 22489 | reverse complement strand
GTCTGGCCAGTAGAAGTAGTACACGTGGGGAACCGTTCAGAAGCCCTTTAGGGTTTGGTCAGTAACAAAGGCTTTCAGCCGCAGAGAAAACCACCCGTTATCACGGGTGGTTTTTATTTTAAAATTTTTTCATTTTCGACGCTACTCCCGTTATGCTTACTCCCTATATATACAATGAAAACCATTTGAAACGAGAAATAGTGAGCCAAAAGGTTTTTATTTTATCTAAACAATTAAGGGGAGTAAGGAAAAATGGAAAAATTCAATTACGAGTTATTACAATCGTATCAATCATTTAACACGATCGAAGAAATGGACCAGGCTGTCCGCGGCTTTTTGTACAAGCATAAGGAGGAATTGTCAGAAGGGACGATATCTGTTCTTACACAAATTTGGCGACATTCTGTTAAGGTAATCGGTGTTTCCTTTGCCCGAAATGATTATTTAGCAGAGCAAGCAAACGTTAGCCGCCGCACTGTCATTCGCGCCTTGAATGTCTTGATGGAGAAAGGACTTATTAAAAAAATTCCAACAGCAAGAAAGACAGGCAAACAGGGGGTTAACATCCTTATCATCCAGCCATTTGATACAATCGAAGCATTAAAAAATACGATGTCACACCATGATGACACACCAGAAGTCACAGCTAATAAAACAGAGAATAAGCAAAGCTCACTCTGTGAGAAAAGATCGATAAAGCCTTATAACGTAAAGGAACTGGAAGAGCCGACAGCTGATCAACTTGATGTGAGCTTTTTACCAGAATCTATTCCTCAAGAATTTGTAATTGCTGCAAAACCGTTTTTCAACGCAATCGGAATTTATGAGCTATGGAAAAGAGTGCTACTCGTATATCGTAAAATGAAACTAAAGAAAGACCTAGAAGCTGTTATTGATCGCGTCATCTATGCCTTTAAGCAAACGGTATTTGCTAAAAAACGCGGGAAGATTAACTCGACGATTGAAGGATACTTTTACACAATTCTTTATTCGGAGCTCATTGTCGAAAAACGGAGAGAGATGAAGCATGATTATTATGATTTTTTGGCTTCCGTGTAAAAAGGTACCGTTAGAGAATGAAAAAAGTTTCAAGAATAGAATAGGGTACTTCCTAATTTTAGAAAGCACCCATTTGAATGATGAATAGTGGCATTCACCTTATCCGTGATTTTGTTAATTAATCTTTACGTTTCCTTGGATGATGTTCGTGCTACCAGCTTCATTGCTTACTAGAGTTCCATCTGTTTTTATTCTATTGTTTAAAACTTCATTAGATAGTGAAGCTCCAGTTAATCGAATTCCAGGATTCCGATAGCCGGAATATGTGATAATTTCGTTATTGACCAGTTTATTATAGCTACCTGGTGCAATCCTAACGACAGATTCAGGATTTAACGTACGATCATTTTGTTGAATACTGTTTTGTGAAACTGTATTGTTATCAGCTTGAATAAGAATCCCATGGATGTTTGAGTCAATCACAGTGTTTCCAGTGATCGTATTGTGGTGTGCACCTGATAAGATAAAGATGCCTCTTGGATATTTTTCAATTACATTATTTGTAACCGTATTATAGGCACCACCATTCGGAATTCGTATTCCACCATAGCTATCCTGCTGTTGCCGGCTATTAATAATTCGATTATTAGATACTGTTGTATACGTTGCACGAGATAAATTAATGCCACTACCACCTGTTGAATTTGTTATTTCATTGTTTGTGATCGAAACATTCGTAAATTCACCGACTGGGTAATTCTCATCACCTGTTGCAATGGAATGGCCACTTGTTCTGTCAAATTTACTATTCTTTATCGCGGAATTTTGCATTCTTCTTAGTATTGCGCCATTTGTCGTATCTCTTATTTCAATTCTATCCAACGTTAAATCGGTGATTTTTTTGTCAATCAACATCCCGCCAATTTGGCTCAGACCTTTAGCAGCGCGATTTGTCCGATCTCCATCAAATGTAAGATCAGAAACGGTAACATTTAATTCAATTGAATTGGACGGTAGCACTGGGTTACCAACTATGTAGCTTCCTGCTGATTCCATTTTCTTAATAATTGTTCGGCCCATACCTGCCCCTACGATGTTTACACCTTTATAAAAACGAAGCTCTTCAGCAACGTAATACGTACCTGCTGGAATATAAACGGTTCCCTCGACCCCACGATCATAAAAGTAACGCATTGCGGAATGTAGGGCATTTGTTTGCGACGCTTGAACACCAGGTCTTGCACCAAAATCTGCTGCGTTTACCGTTTCTTCTGCATGTGCATGTGGTAAGACGTATACCAATGAAAGGAAAAATACAACTAGGAGCATACAACCATATTTCAACATTTTCATTTCTTCAAGTCTCCTTTTTAGATATTTGATTGCATTTTGGGGAAAGTGTAATATGTTCTCATGAGGTAAGGAAAAAAGATGTATCAATGTAGCTAAAACGAAACTTTTAAAACTATATGTCATCACCTACCAATCTTTTAGAATGAATAGCAAGGATAGGTTAACAAAGTTAAAGTTTTCAAGCAATATGTAATTGATACCGTTTACATATATTCGTTTCTTATCAAAAAAACGGTACAAATACATTTGACAAAAGAGTAAATAGGAGATTTTAGCGAAAAAAAACAACATTATTCGCTATTGACTTATTGGTATCTTTTGTTATTATTTAATTGAACAGTGGTTAATAAAGGAGGAGCTATGTCACCTAGAAGAGCAGGGAGCAATGAATTAACTCGAGAGATGATAATGGATGCTGCACGAGATTTATTTGTTCAAAAGGGCTATCAGCATGTGTCGATGAGGCAAATTGCTAAAGAGCTAAATTATAGTCATGGGGCTATTTATTACCATTTTAAAAATAAAGCTGAGCTGTTTTATGCACTTGTTGAGGAACATTTTGACATGCTGGATAAGAAGCTAGAGCAAATTATTCATTTGGAAATGGATAATCATTCAAAGCTCAAGGAAGTATTTATTGGCTATATTGAATTTGGGCTTACTCATCAAAGTCATTATGAAATTATGTTTTTAATTAAAGATGATGAAGTCATAAATTTTATGAATCAAGGCCCAAATATAAGTTATGAAAAATTTGCCCAAAGCGTGTATATGTTAACAGAGAAAAAAGTAACATTACAGGAGATTTGGTCTATCTTTATTTCATTACATGGGTTTGTAACACATTATTTGCAAAATGTGAGCACATTTGAGGATGTTAAAGATTTAGCATATGCTCATGCTGACTTTTTATTAAAAGCTATTTATAACTAAGCCAGGTGGAAGCAACCAGCAAGAATTTTGCTTAGAAAATGGTGCAGGTGAGACTTTTGCGTGTGTTCCTACAGATAAGGCTCACCGCCATCCACGCGGAATGGTTAGCATCTGTAGGAACGAAGAGTCCTCATCACTAGTAAAGGGTAACAGAGTTTACAAAGATAGCTTTTTTTTAAACTTATTTGACCGCTGGTTAATAAACTGATGAAAAGAGGAATTGATATGAAAAAAGCATTAGTATTGGGAGCATCAGGTGGAATGGGGTATTCGATTGTCAATGAATTAACAGATAGAGGAATTGAGGTTGTTGCCTTTGCCAGAAGAAAAGATAGACTTATGCAATTATTTCATCAAAATAACCTTGTTACAGTAAAAGAGGGTGATTTACGAAAGAAGGAGGATGTTATTTCAGCTGCTAAAGGTGCTGATGTTATTTTCCACTCGGCAAATATCCCGTATTCTCAGTGGGAGGAGGATCTTGCACAAATCGTTCGACATATTGTTGAGGCTGCAAAGGTCCAATCAGCAAAGCTTGCTGTTGTTGACAATATATATGCGTATGGTCGAAAACCAAATGAATTGGTTACTGAAAACTCACCGAAAAATCCCCATACAAAAAAGGGGAAAATCAGATTACAGCTTGAACAAATTTATCAAGCCTCTCATGTTCCAACGATTATCGCTCATTTTCCAGACTTTTATGGACCTAATGCGAGCAATACATTACTGCATTATACATTTGAAAAAGTAGTGAAAAATAAGAACACAGGAATAATTGGAAATAAAAACATTGCAAGGGAATTTATATATACGCCAGATGGAGCAAAGGCTATCGTTGAATTAGCGTTAACAGATAAGGCATATAATCAAAATTGGAATATTCCAGGCTATGGGGTCATAACGGGAGAAGAAATTATAACGATATTAAGACAAACGGTTAACTATCATAGGAAGGTTTCGACTGTTACAAAAGCAATGATTCAATTTCTCGGTCTATTTAGCAAGGATATGCGGGAGGTAGTCGAGATGTTTTATTTAAACGAAGAGCCTGTCGTTTTATCAGGAGAAAAGTATGAAAATGAGATTGGAAAGATACCAAAAACACCTTATAAGGAAGGGATTAAGGAAACAATTGAGTATATGAGGAGGAAAAATAACAGGTAAAATGCTCATTTATCCTATCTAGACATGCTCTCATAACTTTCCAAAATCTATCAAACTATAGAAAACTCACTATATGGAAACGCTTTATGCTATAATAGACGTGAAATACTTTTCATGATAAGCATAATGAAAGCGGGATGAAATGATGACAGAAATGATGAGTGGACTAAATCGAGTATTTGAATGGGTCATGAGATTATCCGTGATTAATATATTATGGGTTTTGTTTAATATTCCTATTTGCTATTTGCTATTATCACTTTTACTAGCCGATGATTTATCAGTTGCGTTTACGATAATTTTGACGATTGCTGTTTTATCACCCTTCTTGTTTTTCCCAGCAACGACTGCAATGTTTGGTGTAGTAAGAAAATGGGTAATGGGGGAGACAGATGTTCCTTTAGTAAAATCATATTGGGGTTTTTACAAAGAAAACTATGTAAGAAGCTTATGTGGAGGAATTGTTTTCACATTACTTTGGATAATATGGGGATTTGATTTTTATTATTTTTCACAAGTAAATGTGTTCATTAGTTCTCTATTTTTAGCTGCCGGACTATTTTTAATTCTTTTCACGTTGTCCTTCTTTTCAAACACAGTACATTCGGAATTGACCTTTGTAACAAGTATTAAAAATTCGTTCTTTTTATCGCTTGTTTACCCAATTACGAATATATTAATGCTCATCGGAGTTGCCGTAATTTTATATATTAGCTTAACGATGTTTACGTTTCTTCTTCCGTTTTTTACTGGGACGTTAATTGCGTTAATTTCATTCACTGGGTATTATCAAAAAATGAATAAAATCCTCGCAAATAAAAAAGTGAATCCTGAGGAAAAGCAAGCTGAGCTGTAAGATGAAAGGAACAGTGCCCAAATGAACAGTGGCGCTGTTTTTTTATTTCCTGTTTTCGAAATCTTTGCTTACTTTTTTGTTGTTTTCTTGATTTCGCTATTAGCGGGGGATGATGAGCCAACACGGTGTAAACATCGATGTGTAAGTAGACAAACAAAAAGGATGACAATGATAATCGTCATCCTTAAAGGTAAATGAACTAGTAAGCGTTTCCATAAATAACGCCCTTAAATTTTATTTTTAATTTTGTATGGTCATTTTTCTTCAAATCTTTTTGGATATCTTTAATTCGTTTTACAGCATCTGTCATTCCTGATGCATTAATTTTATGTTCAATTGTTTCATTTCCTGTATCAATTAAAAAAACGAAATGTTTCATATTTAGTCTCTCCTTAGATGATCTTCTATTTGATTCTATTATAGTATAATATACTCATTAAATGAAAGCGTTTTTACAAGATAATTGTGAACATATTGTGAATGCGTTTTCAAAAAGTGATCTTTAGTGAAATAATGGCTTCTAGGAGCGTTATTAAAACAAATAAATTGCAAATGCAATAACGATAGCGATACCTAGAAGAATATAAATCCATGATAAACGTGAAATATTTCCTTTCGTTTGCTCATCATAGTTATGATCACCCTTGCCACCTAACAATAAAGTTCCAATAAGCGCTAAAATCCCAATTAAGATAACGAGAATGATGGCAAATGTCATAATAACCTCCAAAAATAATAATGTCCCAATCTTATTTAAAGCAGTTTTAAAGCTTGAGGTTGATATTCTTACAATGCTGATTAGCAGAAACGTGAGATTTAGCAGGAGAAGAACGTGTATAAGGAGAACAGCTCTCCTGCAGAAAGCGAATCACATGTAAAGAAATCAGCTTGTAAGTTTAACAGAAGGCACAAACTAGATATAAATAAAAGTAAAATCCTCCGACTGGAAGATTTATTAAAGGATATTAGATTTGTTGGATGAATCTTCAATTTTCATTTGTTCAAGCTCAAGTCTCATTTTTTCTGTTTCCAATTTAAAGTTTTCATGCTTAAGTTTTTCTAATTCTAGCTCTTCCTTAATCATTTTATGCTTTCTTTTTGATTGGCTCTCCAAATGGCTAGTAATAATCGCAATGATTGGAATAGAAAAAACTAAAATAACTGCAACAAGGCCAGTCAATTTCAATCACCCTCACTTTTTTTTGTAGGCGTTGTTAATCTTTGTTGTTAATTTCTTTCTTTCGCGGGCTGTCACGGAGCCTTCGCGGTGTTAGTGCGTGTCGGATCACCCTTTGACACGCCTCTCCTTAAGGTGTCTCACGTATCTCTTCATTAATCAAGGGACTAAAAAAATCAACAACTAGCTTTACAACACCTTTTTGTAAAAAGTACATTATTAGATACTCTTTATTTTATCAGAATTATTTAACAAAATCTCGTTATCATGATAACAATTGCTAATAATTGTATATACGATTAAAACCTGTGAAAGGTTTCCTTTTTTTATATTTCGGCTGTTAAATTTGGTTGTTTATATTCGCATTAGGTATTGATGTCTTGAGTTCCTCCTCGGTGTCAGGCATGTTGGTTCTCCCTTTGATACCGATCCATGTCTTTTGCTCCAATCACCAAATTGTTAAAGAGCCTTAATATATGATAGAAAATATATGTGTTCTTCTTGTATGGGGTAAGCTCACAAATAGTAGTTAGCAAGAGAGACGCTCAAATTCTACCTATTTCCCATTTCACTATGTAGTATTCCATTTTTACGGATATTAGTAATAAATAAACGAGAAGGGGGTTTTTGTTAATAGCAAAATTACGGCCATTAACATGATTTACTGAGGCTTTCTTTTTCTTCGCAAAGAGGGGAATTCCCCTTCTAATAGGAGGTTTAACTGTAAAATATGGTATAATCATACAGAGTAATATTGTAATATAGTTTCAATGTACTAGGTTTTCAAATTGTTCCTAAAAAAGAATCTACTAAAAGTGAGGAATCGTTCGATGCTTAAACAGTTAAAGAAGTTCGAGTACACACCACCAAGTAATGGATATCCTGAATGGAACAACAACCCAGAGATTTTTCAAATTAATCGAGTGGAAGCACATGCAACATTAATGCCGTACAATACGATTAAAGAAGCACTAGCAGGGAACAAACAGCAATCAAGCTTTTTCCAATCATTAAATGGAATGTGGAAATTTTCGTTTGTAGAAAGTCCAGATAAAAGAAATCGCTCCTTTTACGAAAGGGATTTTGATTGTAGTGAATGGGAAGAAATTGCCGTTCCTTCACATTGGCAGCTACAGGGCTACGATTACCCACAGTACACTAATGTAAGGTATCCTTGGGAAGGAAAAGAGGAGATAAAGGCACCATTTGCTCCAACAAAGTATAATCCTGTTGGCCAATATGTTCGCACCTTTACGATTAGTAAAGATTGGAAAGATAAGCCTGTCTATCTCAGCTTACAAGGTGTTGAATCGGCTTTTTATGTTTGGATAAATGGTGATTTTGTCGGGTACAGCGAAGATACGTTTACACCCGCGGAATTTGATATTACCCCATATTTAATTGATGGAGAAAATAAAGTAGCGGTTGAAGTATACAGGTGGTGTGATGGCAGCTGGCTTGAGGATCAAGATTTTTGGCGGTTAAGTGGGATTTTTCGAGATGTTTATTTATATTCCACCCCAGATTTACATATATTTGATTATTTTGTTCAAACAAATTTAGATGAAAACTATCAGGATGCGGAACTAACGATAAGTGCGAAACTAGTTAATTATTTTGCACAAAATCATGGTGTTGTTACACTTGAGGCTATTCTTTATGATCAAGAAAATGTAAGCGTATTAAAAAATAAGCTTGAAACAAAAATTGAAAGCAATGGGCAACCGCATCTTGAGGCAACTCTCTCCACATTTGTCGATAGCCCATTAAAATGGAGTGCAGAACAGCCTAATTTATATACACTTGTATTAGTATTAAAAGATAATGCTGGACAGATTATTGAAACCGAAAGCTGTAAAATTGGTTTTCGTACGTTTGAAATAAAGGATGGATTAATGAAAATCAATGGGAAGCGCATCGTCTTTAAAGGTGTGAACCGTCATGAATTTGCTGCAGAAAGAGGAAGAGCGATAACGTATGATGATATGGTTCATGATATAAAATTGATGAAGCAGCATAATATTAATGCTGTTCGAACTTCTCATTATCCGAATCATCCGCTTTGGTATGAGCTATGTGATCAATATGGCTTATACGTAATAGATGAGACGAACTTAGAAACACACGGTTCCTGGACATACGGACAAGTTGGCGAGGGAACTGCGCTTCCGGGAAGTAAGCGTGAATGGACAGAAAATGTTCTGGACCGATGCAATTCAATGTTTCAACGAGACAAAAACCATCCATCAGTCGTCATTTGGTCACTTGGAAATGAATCCTTTGGTGGCGATAATTTTCTAAAAATGTATGAATTTCTTAAAGAAAAGGATCCGACAAGAATTATTCATTATGAGGGAGTCTACCATTATCGGGCAACAGAGGCAGCATCAGATATTGAAAGCACGATGTACATTGCCCCAAACGAGGTCGAGGCTTACGCAAAACAAGCACAAAATACGAAAAGGAAGCCTTATATTCTTTGTGAATACAGCCATGCAATGGGAAACTCCTGTGGAAATCTCTCAAAGTATACAGAGTTATTTGATCGGTATCCGATTTTACAAGGTGGGTTTATTTGGGATTGGAAGGATCAAGCACTTAAAACATATACAGAGGATGGCACTCCATTTTTAGCATATGGCGGTGATTTTGGTGATACACCGAATGATGGAAATTTCTCAGGAAATGGTTTAATTTTTGCAGACGGAACGATTTCCCCGAAATTATATGAAGTGAAAAAATGCTATCAAAATATAAGCTTTCAAGCTATCGATGTAAAAGAAGGCGTCATTGAGGTAACAAATAAGTATTTATTTACAAATTTAAATCAATTTTGGTTAAGCTGGGAATTCATGAAAAATGGGGAATTGATTGAAAGTGGCTTGCAAAATATTGATGTTGCTCCTGAAACGTCTAAAATTGTTAGAATTGACTATTTGACACCCTCTACAGATATTATTGGTGAAGAATGTCTGTTGAATTTGGCTTTTCTTCTTAAGGAAGACACATTGTGGGCAGAGGAAGGACATGAAATAGCGTTCGAGCAATTTGGTTTACCAAAGGATGGAGTAAGAATTATCAATATTGAACGTCATGTCCCAGTTCTTGAAGTAAAGGATGAGACAGATTCATTATTAGTAAAGAGTGAGCAGTTTACGGTTAGCTTTAATAAAGAAACAGGAAGCATTGAATCATACGAATATGAGGATGTCGACCTTATAAAGTCAGCGCTAATACCGAACTTTTGGCGAGCGATGACTGATAACGATCGTGGGAATAGGCTAAATGAAAGAAGTGCAACATGGAGAAAGGCAGGAGTAAAACGACGATTAACAAGCTTTACGTATCATATTACAGATTATGCTGCAACGATTTCTACCGAATATATGCTCCCTACTTCGACTCCGTCCTTCTGTAACATTACGTATACAATTACAGGCGAGGGCAAAATCGAAATCCATCAAAATTTGATTCCAGGTGAGGGATTGCCAGAAATTCCTGAAATAGGTGTCATGCTCTCAATGGATAAGACATTTGATACGATCACATGGTATGGGAAAGGTCCGTTTGAAACCTACTGGGATCGGGCAACTGGAGCAAAAATTGATATTTATAGTGGGAAAGTAGTTGACCAATTCGTCCCATACTTAAAACCACAGGAATGTGGAAATAAAACAGAGGTTAGATGGACGACATTATTAAATGCAGATGGAATTGGCTTCAAGATTACCGGAAAGCCAACCTTTGAAATCAATGCTCTTCCATACACTCCTTTTGAATTAGAAGAGGCTTCTCATTGCTATAAGCTACCGGAAACAAATAAAGTTGTTGTAAGAATCAATCATAAGCAAATGGGAGTTGGCGGAGATGACAGCTGGGGACAGAAAACACACCCAGAATACACACTTTATGCAAATCGTACGTATTCCCACACATTTGTAATCGAAGGGATAAAAGTACCTCGGGTGTAATTGGAAAATAAATATTGGAACAAATAGAAAAGGCATTGTTTGTAGCAATGCCTATTTATTTGAAATTTTTAAATAATAAGAATGTATAAATCAATTATTTATCGACTATCTTTTCATACTTCAATACCTTTGTTTTCGGAGGATAAGACTCTCTAATATAATCATACCAGATTGTGATTTTATCTCCAGAATGAATACTACTGTTCAAATTATAAAGCTGGATAATGTCCTTAAATTCTTTTTTCACTTGTTCTAAATCATAATTTGATAAATCAGGAGGTGATGTTACATTAAGAATTAACCACTTTCCTTCAATTCCTGAATAAACGACTCCGCTCATTGTTCGATTATCATTAGGTTTCTCTAGTTCAGATATCATTTCAGAAGTGTTATTTGAACTACATCCAAGCAAAAGTAGCATTATAGTCGTTATAACAATTATGTATTTCACACTTATTCACCTGCTCTTTTTTTTGTTATTTTTTTAAAAGTTTATGAAAGTGTTACTACATATAAATAAAAATTGAAAGGATGGGAAATTACAACTATCTTACTCCAAGTTTCGTAATGGAAAGGTTGCCCCCACATTCATATGTGGGGTCTCTCCCGAAGCTTACCTACCTGTTATAAAATTATAACCATGCTTCTACTAGATAAAATAGAAATCATTCTGCCGCTATGAACAGCCCTTCAGAGGAAAAGTTTCAAAATATATATAATGGGTTAATTTGGAAGGTGCACTGTTTTAATATGCTTTGGATTTACATATGTTATTTCTTCTCTAGCTGTTACCAATTCTATCATATGATTTCCTATGCTGCGGATTTGACCAATTTTCCTTACATCATCATATAGGTCAAAAATAGCAATGTTCCCTACCATTTTTTTGATTTGAGCATCAAATGAACGGGCAAGTGATAAAGTAGAAGGAAGTGCTGAAAATTTTGCTTTGTCTAAAGCATAAGGAACTTGATTCGTTTGATAGGGGATTAGATATTTTATATGTTGCATTGATACATATAGTGTCTGATAAGTGGGTGAATGGAATACAAAATAATCATTCATTATATTTGAAATGTATCCGTGGATAGTTTTGTTGCTAACACAAATCTCTGAAAAGATACCCTTGGCATTTAACAAGACTTTTCTAAAAGATAAGGTATCGAATTCAGTCTCTAATGGAGTTATCTCTTGGTTTTCAAGTGTTAACATTTCTTCCTGATTTAAATATAAACTATGAACATGTGCTAGTGGGATATAAAGGTAATCTTTACCGTTAAATAACACGAAGACATCAGTACCGACATCAATTAATTTTCCCTTTATCTCTGATAGTCCAGATACTTTTAAATCTACGTTTTTTCCAATAAATGAGTGTAAATTTATCATGTTTTTTGCCTCCTCTTAAAAAAATAACCACTCATTCCATAAATATAAAGCAAATAAAGTGACCATTAAGATGATCGGAATTACTAGAATTGTTAATTTTAAATACTCTCTCCATGAAATGTGAATATGATTATTACGCAATATAAAAAACCAAATGAGGGTGGCGAGCGTACCCATAGGTGATATGAGAGAACCAATATCACTACCAATAATACCTGCTAAATATGCAAGCTGTAACGATTGACTACTCAAATCCATTTCTAAAAATGATAGTGTCCCGATCATAACTGCAGGTAGATTATTAAAAAGATTTGAAAGAATAGTTAATAAAATTCCAGAAAGTACAACTGTATTAAATAGGTTTGACTTCATTGCAGCCCCTAAAAGGTCTACAATGATTGATGTAACGCCAACATTGTGGAGTCCATAGACTAATACATACATACTGAATGCAAATAGCAATACATGCCATGGTGTCTTCTTTATAATATCTAGACCGACTACTCCCTGTTTTTTCCAACGAAGTAAAATAAGTAAAACAGCACCAATTACTGCAATAAGTTCAAGTGGGATACCTAATGGAGTAAGGATGAAAAAACCTGCCCTCGTTAATATAACAATAATGAGGCATATTCGAAATGTGGACCAATCTATTTCGAACTTTTCAATATCTATGTCAGCTAAAGGGTGTTGAGCCATGCCTTTTAAGGAGGGAGATGTTTGAAATGGTTGAATGTTTGTTGGTATTTTTACTGGAATTTCTTTTTTATAAAAGAGAAACATTAAGAGTGTCATACATACTATTCCAAACATAGAGGGTACAAACATCATAGCTACATAACTATTTAAATCTAAATTAACTACTTTTAAAGAAATTAGATTTGCGATATTGCTAACTGCTATTGGCGCACTTGCTGCGGTTGCTATTAATGCTCCAGAAAATAAAAACGGTATCTTTTGATGAGGTTTAAATTTTAATAGAGTTATAATATGAATGATTATAGGGGTTGTAATCAAAATACTACCATCATTATTAAAAAATAAAGTAGTTAAGAAGCATAGCAAAATAATGTAAAGGTATAAAACCTTTCCCGAACCCTTCGATTTATTTACAAGGTTATATGCAACCCACCGAAAAAAGCCAATGCTTTCTAGTACAATAGACATAATAATTGTTGAAATGATTGTTATTGAAGCACCACTAACCAAATTGAAAATTTCTAACACATCTGATAGAGGTACAATTCCTGAAATTAATACAATAGCTGCTCCAATTGTCGTTGGTATCGTTTCATTAATTCCTCGCGGTTTCCACACAATAAAGGAAATTGTTAAAACAAAGAGAAACAACATAAATGTTGTTTGGAATTCAAGCATTATGTTTCACTCCATTTGAGTATGTTGAATTAGGCACTTTTATTTTTGGGATATTGTTTATCTCGCTCTCCTTTTTTACTAATGACTGTGGAATAATTAACTGATAAAATAATAATCCGGAAATTGCCAAAAATAATGAAAATAACATCATATATCACCCCTTTACATAGATTGGTTGGTGTGTCACAAAAGGGTCTCTTCAATCTTAAGATATTTAACATATAAGATAATTGATTGAAGAGCTTGACCCTCTGGTTTAAAAAAATTCCATTAAAATTTAGATTCATATAATAACAAGATGTAAAGCTGGAATTTATAAAGAATTTTTCTTGATATTAATTGAATCAGTTAGGTTTTGATTAAGCGAATTCATTAGAAGATAGTAAAGAGCAGTTTTTTTATCACTATTGTTTTTATTATCTTTACTACTACTTTTCCCTTTATTATCTTTTCCGTTTTTCTCTTTATTTTTGTCATTTTGGTCCTTACTCTTACCATTTCTGTCATTTTGTTTACTGTTATTCTTGTTGTTTTTCTCTTTTTCGCTAGAGTCTTTGTTATTATTTTTGTTTTGTGTATCACCGTTATTCTTTTGGTTGCTTTGGTTATTATCTTTAGAATCCGTTGAATTTGATTGCTCTTTATTGTCTGATTTATTTGTATCATCTTTTTTGCTGTTTTCTTGTTTATTCTTATCATGTTTTGAAGTATTGCTTACATTGTGAATATGATAATTTGCAATTCTAAAGACTTTTTCATGGTGGATTACTGTCGTATAATCGTTTGTAACTTCTGCAAGGACACCCTCAACACTTTCAGGGCCACCTCTATTTATCGTTACCCATCTGTGCTTATATTGATTTAATAAATCTTTAAAGTACTGTGCTGATATTATAGGTACATCAAATGTCAAAGCCTTAACAGAAGAATTAGCTTCTTCTTTCTTTTTATTTGAAGAATTAGTGGAAGATTTTTTACTTGTTGTTGAACTAGAGGAACCTTCTTTCTTATTATTTGAGGAATCCTCAGATTCAACTATACTGATACTCTTTATATGGTGAATTTGAAAGAAAATAATTCCTTCATTTTCAGTTTGTAAAGTTAAAAAGTCCTCATGCAAATTTACTAATATTCCAATTAAAGATTCGGGTCCACCACGATTAATTTGCACCTGTTTCGTAACCATTTGACGTAATAAGCTATTAAAAGATTTATCTTTTAGAGCTTTATTTTTTATTTTTTTGTTTACAGATAATTGTGATTGAGATCTTGTATCTTCGACGATTGTTTTAGAATGCATCGTTTGGTAGTAAATGATCTCATTTTCTTCAGTAACAAGAGTTAAAAAGTCAGCATTTACATTTAGTAGTATTCCTTCTTTAGATTCAGGTCCTCCTTTAAATACTCGAACTTTTCTGCCTATTAAAGGTAATAAATAAGATGTACTCTCAACATGCTCCATAGACGGATTCCTCCCTATTGTTTTCACTATAATTATGTTTGTAATGTAAGTATATGTGGAAGGGTACATTCTGGTATAAACAGGAAACCATTTTGCGAAAATTCCATTATTTGCTTAGAAGTGTCATGGAGACGGTAGAAATCAAAGATGAAGGATTAAGAGGAAGAATTACATGAAAATGATGGTAATATGTGCTCCAATTTTGTAACTAATTAATGTTCTAATTTCTATGAAGGGTTTGAAATCAGGATTAATTCGTATTTTAAATATATATAAATAATATTAGGCAAAAAAGGGCTGTCATTTGTGACAACCCCTTCTAAAACCTTCTAATAGAAAAAATAGGAAGCGTCTTTTCTTAATATGTGGCATTTTAATCTGACCATATGGATTACTATTTCAAACTAAATAAAAGAAAGTTAATCAATTAATTTAAGCAACTTTAACCCGTTATATACTCCAGAATCAGTTACTTTTGTCGTTTTATGCTTTGCGTATTGAAAAAGCTCAGGATGACCGTTTCCCATTGCAAAGCCTTCTCCTACCGTGCTGAGCATTTCCTTATCATTCATGCCATCGCCAAAGGCAATTGCTGCTTCTTTCGGAATTTGCAAATGCTCAAGAATATGGCTGACGGCAACTCCTTTGTTCACCGTATCACGGATGACATCATAGCAATGACGTAAACCATCGACATTAACTTGTGATAAATGAATTGTAGGATCTGCCTTTTCATATAGCTTTGGATCTTGTTCAGTTAAATTGATTAAAGTAATCCCAAGAATATGAGTAACAACCTCAGGTGTGAATTGTTCATTAAAGTGTAAATGGAATGCTTCTAGAAAATCTTTTACAGCAGGACTATCGAGGTCTGGGAAAATATTTTTTTCACGAGTATAAAGCACAAGCTCGTGACCATTGTTTTTGGCAATTTCAAGATAGCTTTCAACCGTCTTAGGGTTCATAGGAGAGTTGAAAATTTCTTCGCCTTTATGAATCGCAAAGGCACCGTTATATCCAATAAATGAATCGATATTTAATTCCTCAGCAATATGAGATATTTCATGCAATGGTCTGCCTGTTGCAAGGAAAACCTCAAGGCCTTTTTCCTTTACTTCAGCAATTGCTTGCTTTGTCGATTGTTCAATTGTATCGTCAGGTCTCAAAATTGTTCCATCAATGTCTAAAAATAAAATGTTGTAGTTTGTCATTATTATCTCCAAATTTAATATAGTTTTATTTCGCTATGTTAAAGATTATTTTTGATTAGTGCGGTGGCGCGAGATATGCTGGAGAAGCCATGGGCTTAAGCTGAAGAGGCTTCCTAACTTCCCGCAGAAAAAGAATGCCTGATGCGGAAATCACCAACAATGTTTAACATAGCGTTTTATTTAAATATTCTTACAATCAATCATTAAAATTTTAACATAATTTTTCCTATTTGTGAAAATCGTTCCTCCTACAAAATAGCGTTATACCGCATGAAAAAATTATTTTTTGATTTTTATGTTTAAGAATGGGGTGGAAGGACATAATAATAATCGAAATTATCATCAAACGTGTTTTGATTGATTTAGGAGGAAATTGTTAATGGCACAAGGTAGAGTAAAATGGTTTAATTCAGAAAAAGGTTTTGGATTTATTGAAGTTGAAGGTGGAGAAGATGTATTTGTACATTTCTCTTCAATTCAAGGAGAAGGTTACAAAAGCTTAGAGGAAGGTCAAGAGGTTTCCTTTGATATCGAGCAAGGAAACAGAGGCCCGCAAGCTGCTAACGTTCAAAAAATATAAAACCATACAAATAAACCATAAAAACATGGATGACACTTTTTGTTATCTTTGAAAAGAAAACAGACCCTTTACATTGTTAAAGGGTCTGTTTGTTTTTTTATGGTGGAAAGGTTGATTGGAGTTATGTGTGCGAGACTCCTGCCTTAGTCGTCGGAATGTAAATGAAAATAGTCTTGTTTTTTTATGAAAAGGTGGAGGATGGCTCAAAAACAAAGGTTTAGACCCCTCTAACACATATATAAACTAATGATGGGATTAGTTTACTATATATCGGTGTTTGTGAAGGGTTCTAAACCTTTTGAGTCAGTCCTCATTAAATTTCAATGATTACCGGTAATATCATAGGCTTTCTTTTCGTTTGGGCGTACAAATATTGTCCTAATTCCTTCTTAATATTTTGCTTAATGACATTCCATTGCTGGACATTTTCATTTTGTAATTCATTTACTGTATTTTTTACTAGGTGATTTACATCCTTTAATAGCTTCTCAGAATCGCGGACATATACGAAGCCCCTCGTAATTGTGTCAGGACCGGAAAGTATTTTTCTTTCGGTCTTACTTAACGTAATGACGACAATAATCATTCCATCCTCTGAAAGCTGCTTGCGGTCTCGTAAAACTGTACCGCCGATATCACCTACACCGACGCCATCAACATATGTATCTCCCGCTGGTACTTTTCTCGTTTGAACGGCTTCGTTATCTTTAATATCAACAACATCACCATTTGAGATAATGAAAGTATTTCCTTCCTCAACTCCAACAGATTCAGCTAATTGACGATGCTGATGAAGCATGCGATATTCACCATGAATTGGAATGAAATAGGTTGGCTTCATTAATGTAAGCATAAGCTTTAAATCCTCTTGATAGCCATGCCCTGATACATGCATCCTTGTAGAGCTACCAGATCCATAGATCACCTTTGCACCGAGAGAAAAGAAGCTGTCAATAATTCGTGAAACATTTCGTTCATTTCCCGGTATCGGTGAAGCAGCAAAAATGATCGTATCATCCGGCAAAATATCAACATCGCGAAATTTACCTGTCGATAGACGTGCAAGTGCTGCCATCGGCTCACCTTGACTACCTGTGCATAGTATGGCAACTTGCTCAGGTGCAAGGGTGTTAATTTCATGTGGTTCAATTAACATCCCCTCTGGAATTTGCAAGTAGCCGCGTTCAACCGCAACATCAACAACATTAACCATGCTTCTACCGAGTAAGGCAAGCTTTCGATTTGTTTTTATCGCTGCGTTAACGACCTGTTGGACGCGATTAATATTTGAAGCAAAGGTCGAAATAACGACTTTACGCTTTGCCTTCATGAACGCTTCCTCAACATGATCTCCTACGATTTGCTCTGAAGGGGTCAAGCCGGCACGCTCCGCATTTGTACTTTCTGATAATAAAACTAAAACACCTTGTTTGCCGATTTCAGCCATTTTATGAATATCAGAATACTGATTATTAACAGGGGTTAAATCAAACTTGAAATCGCCTGTATGTACGACATTTCCCTCAGGTGTATGAAACACGATCCCTAGGCAATCGGGGATGCTATGATTTGTTTTAAAAAAGCTTACTTGAACCTCACCGAACGTAAGTGTTGAATCAGAGTTGATTTGATTGAGCTCTGTATCTCTAAGAAGCTTATGCTCAGATAATTTTAATTCAATCAATCCTAAAGTGAAGCGGGTTGCATAAATTGGGATGTTTAACTTTTTTAAGAAATAAGGGATACCGCCAATATGATCCTCATGTCCATGTGTAACAAGCAATGCGGGAATTTTATCTTTATTCTCTTCCAAGTAGGTAATGTCAGGGATGATTAAATCAATTCCTAATAAACTTTCATCGGGAAACTTAGAACCGCAATCAATGATTAAAATATCGTTATCATATTGAACAACATACATGTTTTTGCCAATTTCATTTACGCCACCTAAAGCAAAAATAGATAAATTACCTTTTGTGCTCACATGATTTCCTCCTACCATGTCATATTAAGTTGTATTATTCCCATAGATGGTTGGAAAAAAACGTCATTTGTTATTAGGCTGAAAAATACTTTGCTATGGAATGAAAATAGTTGCTACATGGTAATAAGGAGGGGATTTTAAGCAATTGCCAAGTTATTCGCAGCCTAGGTAATTTTTCGTCGACCTTATGAATAGGTTGTTTTATAGGGGATGAGTGACTTTTTTTAAAAAAACGAATAGGGGGATAGAACATGAAGCTCGTAGATAAATTGAAGGCTTTTATCGTTGATCAAGATACGATACCTAAAACCATTCATATTCATCCAGACGCATTGAAGGAGCTAGAGGATGAAAAATTTGTGTATATTTTAAATAAAACAAAGGAAAACCCTGTAAAAAGATTTATGGGAATTGAATTGATTCCATCAGAAACGGTTACAGATTTCACAGTTGCAGAGGATGACCAACAAAATGAACGGTGGGTCGTCAAAAAGGAAGTAAAAAAGATTAAAGAAAAATACATAAAAAAAGACAGCACAGCTGAAATCACAAAAGACATGAGCCTACTCTTCGCCTACCTCGGCTACCTAGAAAGAGAACTCGAAGACAAAACAAACTACATAAAATACCTCCGCCAAACAAAAGAATAGGGGGACAGTCCCCAATTTGTACTTTTGCGCCCCATTTTCAGGGGATAAAATATGTTCCTCACACTTAATCGGTACTATATGTTGTGGTTTTGATTTGTGGATAACTATATATTGTATTCAAAAAACACTTTGGGGACTGTCCCCAAAGTGTTTTTATCGGACTGGCACTTTTATTTAAGATATAAAAAAATTACAGGAGCTTCATTAAGTGATGAATGTAAACAACTAAATTTGTGATATTCTTCACAAGCACTTCCTCTTTATTTATCATAAAATAATGGAGCAATTCATCGCTTTTTCTGAGGAAAAAGGTCATGAATACTTTTTTTTCCTAACATAAATAATGCTTATTCACTAGTAATAGATGTGACTAATGATTCTTGAATTTTTTTCAAAAGGATCTGTTTACTTTAAGAGATTAAGATGTTAAGATATAGCAAATGTTCTTTATGAAGAACACAAGTATCCTCTATGGTGGACTGTATGAAAATGAAAAGAGATAATCATATGGCCATTATATTCTTTATAAAACGGTACCATTAAAGGAGGGGAGTAGTATGAAGGAAAGTTGGAGTACACCTAAACTAGAAGTGTTGGATGTTAACATGACAATGAAATTCTGGCCTCCCGATAAGCCGCCTGGTGGTGGTGATGATCATAATCCTGGATTTCCAGGAGACGTTTTAGATAGTTAACAGGAAAGGGTCAGTCCCCCAAAGTACAAAGGGGGACAAGTTTTTAGGAGGGTTTCCCTTGTTTGAAATTGTAAGTACCCGTAAACAGCAAAAGGAATTTGAATTAACGTGGGAGTATTATTGTAAGAAATATGGCTGGGTGAATGATCCGTACGCTAAAAATGGAGTAAGGTATATAATAACGACACCAAAGTCATTTATTAAAAAAAGAAAAGTCATTGGTACGATTGAATTTATTCCGTATCATCCAAATAACCCTGATAGCACAGTCCAAAAGGGTGCTGATTTTTCACAATATAAAGAGATTTATCACCATCAAAACGAAGTATGGGAAATTGATAAGCTTTGCCTTCATGAAGATTATCAACGTAAAGGATATTTTCATTTATTTTTTCATATTTTTCTTGAACATGTAAAAAAGTATAACCCAATGTATTATATTGCATTAATGGAAAACAGATTTTATCGAATGATGCGGATATCGTATGGCTTCAGAATCAAGCAGAAAGAAAAGCCATTGGTCGGTCCAAATGGAATGAGTCTTGTTCCGATTGCAGTTGATGTTAGGGAAATAAGGAAAGATGAAAAAAAAATGGAAGAGCTGCTTCGTTTACAGCTGCCGGATTTATACAAGACTAGTCAGAAGAAACAAGGTTATTGCTATATTTTTATAAAAAAATTCGTGAAGTTTTAAATTCCGCCCATTAAGTTTGGATGAGCGGAATTTTTGTATTTCTTACAAAAAAGACAGTGTCTACAAAGAGGCCACTGAAAAAGTCTCTATATCTTTAATAAAGCGAAGGCTTCCTCGATATTATGAGGAAGCCTTCGCTCTTTTCATTTATAATAGATATATAAACTCTAGGTGGTGTTCGCATG
>NZ_JBQENT010000064.1:0-20761 GCF_052044855.1 Metabacillus sp. 22489 | reverse complement strand
CAGTAGAAATACTGGTCTTTTTTGTGTTTAAATAAAAACCGATAGGTTGATAGAGAAGCGTAGAGACAAAGTATACTTACTAGCCTGAGGCTTGGGAGAAGCAAGAAGGTCGTAGGAAGCGCAGAGAGAGAAAACCGGAATGTGCGTTCTTCGGGCACATGAGGATTTGAACGAACAAGCTTCCGAAGAGATTCGCCGCTTATCGCAAGCCGAAATCCGAACACGGAAGTTAAGCTCTCTGCGCCGATGGTAGTTGGGGGACTCCCCCTGTGAGAGTAGGACGTTGCCAGGTAAGATGGAAAGGATCAGTAGAAATACTGGTCTTTTTTGTATATTTAAATAAAAACCGATAGGTTTAGAGGGAAACGTAGAGACAAAGTATACTTACTAGCCTGACTATTACACTATATAAAGAGATTTGTATGAATTAGACAGACACATGATGAGATGAAAGACCATAATCTATGATTATCAAAAGTAAATTCAAAATTGTGTATACAATATACGGATCTAGGACAAAATGAAAAGTACGGAGGTGGAGGATATGAATTCTAATTGTTTACATGAATCGGTAGGGGAAAAATGTATTATATGTGATATGAATAAAATGACAGGAATTCATCTTTATACGAGTTTTATTTGTACAGATTGTGAGCAAGAAATTATTCACACTCAGACATCGGATCCGAAGTATCAATTTTACTTAAATAGATTAGGAAGAATTAAAAGAACAAGATTATATTCATGACGTTACATTTAGATAATTAACAAGGGCTAGCTTGCAACAGCTGGCCTTTTGTCATTATCATAGTTTTATAATAATTCCTATTATAATAGGTGTGGCTATATAACCCTTTTTATTAAAATTGTTGTTCTCAAAATGCGTCCACCTTGCGTATATGCCTGCAATATAGGAAAACATCCTAAATAATAAAGCTGGAGCGATTAACGATTATCACGAATGTTACTTTAAGATTATAGGTTGTATTGCTATAATTAAGCCATAATGATTAAGGACGGATGTAAGTATGGAAACCCCTCTTTTTACAGCTTTAATGGAGCATGCTTTGAAATGTCCACTTTCTCTTCATGTTCCTGGACATAAAAATGGTATGATATTTTTTGAAGAAGCAAGGGATATATATAATGGTATATTACCCTTTGACGTAACAGAACTAACAGGCTTAGATGATTTACATAACGCAAAAGGAGCAATTCAAAAAGCAGAACAACTTACAGCCTTGTTATATGGAGTAAAGTACACAAAGTTTTTAGTAAATGGTTCAACTGTTGGAAACTTGGCAATGATTATGGCTTCTTGTAGTCAAGGAGATGTTGTTTTAGTTCAACGTAATTCACATAAATCAATTTTAAATGGAATTAGATTAGCGGGTGCACGTCCAGTATTCTTAGCTCCTAAAATAGATGAGGATTATCAAGTTCCTACCTATGTTGAAGTAGAAACAATAAAAGATGCAATCAATAGTTATCCTGATGCTAAAGCACTTATTTTAACTAATCCAAACTACTATGGCTTATCAGTTGATTTAACACCGATTGTTCAATTAGCACATCGTTATCATATTCCTGTGTTAGCAGATGAAGCACATGGAGCTCATTTTGTTTTAGGTGATCCATTTCCGAAATCGGCAATTGAGGCTGGAGCAGATATTATTGTTCATTCAGCACATAAAACTTTACCAGCAATGACAATGGGCTCCTATCTTCACTTTAATAGTAAATTAGTGAATAAAGAAAAGCTTGATCTCTTTTTGTCGATGCTACAAAGCAGTAGTCCCTCGTATCCAATCATGGCATCATTAGATTTGGCAAGAGCCTATTTAGAAAAGAAAGTACGGGAGAATAAACAGAAAGAACTGATAGAAAAAATTGATTTATTGAAGGATTTTATAATATCCACACGAAAATTTAGTATTATAGAATCTAAAGATGAATATATTCAAGCTGATCCTCTTAAGCTTACGGTGGAGGCTGTTAATGGGTTATCAGGATTTCATTTACAACATTATTTTGAATCCCAGCATATCTTTGCTGAATTAGCAGACCCTAGTAAGCTATTATTTGTATTACCTATTGAGAATTTGGATACTACTCTTGATAAACTATCCTCAATCGATAAAGGCAAGCTTCCAGCACCAAAAAAGAATGAGATGAAGCAATATAACTACTTAGATAATAGACAAATAAAAAATATTTCATCCCTAGATTATTCATACTCTTATTTTGATAAATGTGAAGAAATAATTGTCGCCCTTCATGAATCAGTTGGACATTATTCTGCCGAAGCTATCATTCCATACCCTCCAGGAATTCCTTTTATAATGGTTGGTGAAAAAATAACAGTTGAATTAATCGAACAATTAAAGGAATTAATGGAGATGGGAGTCAATATTCAAGGTGATGAAAATATAAAATGTGGAAAAATAGCAATTTATAAAGAGAGTAGGTAAAAGATGGAGAACGGGAAATTTATTACGTTTGAGGGCCCTGAAGGAGCAGGTAAAACGACAATTATTGAATTACTAAAGAATCACTTTCAGAAAACAGGTTTTGAAGCAGTATTTACAAGAGAGCCTGGCGGAATACACATCGCTGAAAAAATTCGTGAGGTCATTTTAAACAAGGATCATACAAATATGGATGGAAGAACTGAAGCCCTTCTGTATGCTGCAGCTAGGAGGCAGCATTTAGTTGAAAAGGTTATTCCTGCACTTCAAGAGGGTAAAACAGTTATATGTGACCGATTTATCGATAGTTCTTTAGCGTATCAAGGATATGCAAGAGGATTAGGCATTGATGAAGTATATTCGATTAATGAATTTGCGATTAATGGTTGTTTTCCAGATCTCACGATTTACTTTAATATTGAGCCTGAAGTAGGTCTTAAACGAATCGAGGCAAATTCCAATAGAGAGAAAAATCGCCTTGATTTAGAAGGTTTAGCATTTCATAGAAAAGTGCAAGAAGGCTATAAAGAGGTTGTTGAAAAATTTCAAGATCGAATTATCAGTATCAATGCAAATAATCCTAAAGAAGATGTATTAAAGGATGTAATCACTGTATTGGAAAACCATCTCAACATATGACCCTTTTGGTATGAAATTACCATCAAACTAGCAATGAAGGAAATAGGTGAACATGTTACAATATAAGGAGGCTTTTTATTATGAAATTAATTATTGTCGTTGTACAGGATCAAGATAGTAATAAGTTGTTAAATGCCTTGATGGACCATAATTTTCGAGTAACGAAATTATCAAGTACAGGTGGATTTTTAAAATCAGGGAATACAACGTTTATGATAGGTACAGAAGATATAAGAGTTGATAAAGCCTTACAAGTTATTCAAGATAATTGTAAATCTCGTGAGCAACTTGTTACACCAGTTTCACCTATGGGAGGAAATGCTGATTCATTTATTCCATATCCGGTTGAAGTTGAAGTCGGAGGAGCAACAGTCTTTGTTGTACCTGTCGAGCAATTTCTCCAATTTTAATTATTACGGTTAGGTGATATTTAATTAATCCTTCAATTATATCTAGTTGTATGAATTGCTAACGGGGGGATTGTATGAAAATTAGTCAGGATTTACGAACTGCTATAGATAAACGTGGCTTAGATCAAAAGGTTGCTCAGTCTACAACAAGGGGCTTTCAAGATATTGTTGTAAAACAAGGAAATAAGCTCCAAATGGATCAATTAACAAAGCTGCTAGGTAATATTGAGGACGTAGGTCGTCGATTATCGAAATCTAGAAACTTTAGCGACCTATCGAAATACAAATTACTAGTTAAAAAATTTATCCATGAGGCCGTTGAATATGGCATGAAAATGAAACAATCTAGAAGCTGGGATTATAGTGGCAATAGCCGATCCTTAAAAATAATTGAGCAGGTAGACAAGTCCCTTCTTGAATTAACAGATGAAATTGTTAACAAGGAAGCTACGACGATTGATATTCTAGCAAAGATAGGTGAAGTAAAAGGGTTACTTATTAACCTATATACGTAGAGAGTGATGTTGAAATGATAAAGAGTTGGCAGGAGTTAGAAACATATCAACCTCGTGTTAAACGATTGTTAATAAACAGTATTGAAAAACAACGTTTGGCACATGCATATTTATTTGAAGGGAAGAAAGGGACAGGTAAAAGGAATATTGGAATTCTTTTTGCAAAGAGCTTTTTTTGTGAAAACCTTCAACATGCCGAACCTTGTAACAACTGCAGAAATTGCAGAAGAATAGATTCCGGGAATCATCCTGATGTCCATGTTGTAGAGCCTGATGGCCTTTCGATTAAAAAGGGACAAATCCAAGCTTTACAAGAGGAATTTTCTAAATCAGGTGTAGAATCGAATAAAAAGCTTTATATGATTGTTCACGCAGATAAAATGACAGTAAACGCGGCAAATAGTTTGCTCAAATTTTTAGAGGAACCGAATGCAAATACGATTGCAATATTACTAACTGAACAGTATCATAGGATGCTGAATACAATTCTTTCAAGGTGTCAATTAGTATCATTTCAGCCTTTATTACCGAAAGCTATTGAGAAATTACTCGTAGATGAAGGAATTCCTGGCCATGTTGCTTCATTAGTATCACAGCTTACTAACGATTCTGAAGATGCAATTACGATAGCAAAAGATGATTGGTTTGCGCAGGCTAGAACGAAAGTGATAAAATTATATGAGGTGATGGTCACCCGGAAAGGACAAGCTCCAATCTTTGTTCATACCGAATGGATGATGCATTTTAATGAGAAAGAAAAACAAGAAATTGGACTAGACTTGTTATTATATATATATAAAGATCTATTATCGATTAAAGTAGGTAACGAAGATCAAGTCATTTATCATGACATAATTCAACAATTGAAACAGAATGCCCTTCAAATGACACAAAGAAGTTTGACTGAGAAAATGTCTTCAATATTAGAAGCTAAAAATAGGCTTCATGCCAATGTGAATCCACAACTTTTGATGGAACAATTGGTCTTAACATTGCAGGAGGGATAAGTTTGTATGATGTTGTAGGTGTTCGCTTTAAAAAGGCGGGCAAAATATATTATTTCGACCCAAATGGTCTTCATATAGAGGATGACGACTTTGTTATTGTTGAAACAATCAGAGGTATTGAATATGGTAAAGTCGTTCTAAATAATAAGAAGGTAGAAGAAAATGATGTCGTTCTCCCGCTAAAAAAAGTAATACGTTTAGCAGATGAGAAAGATCGATTATTGGTTCAGGAAAATAAGGAAGCAGCTGAGGAAGCATATCTTGTTTGCCAAAAGAAGGTTTCAGAGCATGGTTTAGATATGAAATTAGTTGATGTGGAATATACATTTGACCGCAATAAGGTTATTTTCTATTTCACTGCTGACGGTAGAGTAGACTTTCGCGAACTAGTAAAGGATTTAGCGGCAATCTTTAAAACACGCATTGAGTTAAGACAAATTGGTGTTCGTGATGAGGCAAAAATGCTAGGCGGTATTGGACCGTGTGGAAGAATGCTTTGTTGTTCAACCTTTCTAGGTGACTTTGAGCCTGTATCCATTAAAATGGCAAAGGATCAAAGCTTATCTTTAAACCCAACAAAAATTTCTGGTTTATGCGGACGTTTAATGTGCTGCCTGAAATATGAAAATGATGAATATGAATCAGCTAAGGAATTACTTCCAGACATAGGTGAGATGATTGGGACACCAAATGGTTTAGGTAAAGTAGTAGGCTTAAATATATTAGAGCAAATTATACAAGTAAATTTAGTTGAACAAGAACGCGTGGTAGAATACACTTGGGATGAATTGCAGAAAGAAGGCGTAGTTCCAATGCAATCCACAGATTAATGAGGTGGAAACAAGTGGATAAAAAAGAGATATTTGAATCTGTAAGCAGTATGGAAGAACAAATAGGCTCCTTATTCACTCAATTGGGTGAATTAAAGCAGCACTTAGAAAAAATGATTGAAGAAAATCATCACCTAAAAATAGAGAATGAGAATTTACGCCGAAGATTAGATGTTACATTTATCAATTCAGCAAATACAAACGCTAAGAAAACAAAATCAAAAGAAAAGCAGCAAGCGAAGCAACAGCAAATTGATATCGGTGAAGGGTATGACAATCTTGCAAGATTATATCAGGAAGGCTTTCATATTTGCAATTTGCATTATGGGAGTATTCGTAAGGATGGAGATTGTTTGTTTTGCTTATCATTTCTAAATAAGAAATAATCTGGCTAACTCATATTGGTTTGTCTATTTATTGGGCAATCCTTATACATATGGGCTAGCTTTTTTTATAGAAAGCTTTATGAAGCTTTTTTATTGTCTGTTTTCGCAAACTTTGTTGTTTTTTTACAATGTAGTCGTTCGTGGTTGATTTCCTTTTGCAGTACTAGCTTTCCGCGGGGTGGGTGGTAAGCCTCTCCGGCTTAAACGCCTGTGGGGTCTTACCTTTCCCACACATCCCGCAGGAGTCTCGTAATCAGCTTCATTCAACCCTAATATAGTTAGTACAAAAACAACAATCTTTTAGGAAAGAGCCTTTTATTTGAGAAGGATCTCGTATTTGAAATGGTGTAGAATTCTCTATTCAAACGGGAGGGAAAACAATGGTTAAGTTAGTCGGTGATGAAAGACTAGATTATTTGTTAGCTGAAAATCTCAGAATCATTCAAAGTCCGACTGTATTTTCCTTTTCATTAGATGCGGTACTATTATCGAGATTTGCGTATTTGCCTATACAAAAAGGGAATATTTTAGATCTTTGTACAGGGAATGGTATTGTTCCTTTAATATTAAGCACAAGAACGAAGGGGAAAATAGTAGGCGTAGAAATTCAAGAGAGATTATACGATATGGCTGTAAGAAGCATTGAATATAATCAATTAGAACATCAGATTGAAATGGTACACGGCGATATAAAGGAGATGCCGAAAACCCTTGGCTATGGGAAATATGATGTCGTAACCTGTAATCCGCCGTACTTTACAACTTCCCAAAAGGGCTATCAAAATTTGAATGAACACTTAGCAATTGCTAGACATGAAATCCTTTGCACATTAGAGGATGTGATAAGGGTAAGTAGTCAACTTGTTAAACAAGGTGGAAAAATTGCTCTAGTCCATCGTCCAGGTCGCCTTGTTGATATAGTGGAATTAATGCGGAAATATGGAGTTGAGCCTAAGAGGATTCAAAGTGTCTATCCAAAAATCAACAAAGAGGCAAATACGATATTAGTTGAAGGAATAAAGGGCGGACGTTCAGATTTAAAGCTTTTGCCTCCAATTATTGTCTATGATGAGCATAACGAATATACACCAGAAATACGGAAGATATTATATGGAGATAAAGCAGAAAGTAGCGTAAATGAGATATGTGAATGACGTAGATGAAATGAGGCGCCTTGGCTTACCTTTTACAAGCGTGCAATTAGAAGTATGCTAGGGGGAACAGAAGGATGGAAACGGATAACCATTACTTTTATGTACTTGAGTGTAATGACGGAACTTATTATGCAGGATATACAATTGAAATTAAGCAAAGGTTAAAAAAGCATAATGAAGGAAAAGGGGCAAAATATACAAGAGGTAGAACACCTGTTAAACTTATTTTTTCTCAAAGGTTTCATACAAAAACAGAGGCCCTTAGGATGGAATATTCCTTTAAAAAGCTATCTAGAAAAGCGAAAGAGCAATACATAACAAATCATTTATGTAAAGAAGAGGAAAGGGGTAAGGAGAATGCTACAACAACAGAAAAGCTTTCATAACGAAAGTAATGGGCTCGGAAGCTTATATTTAGTTCCTACTCCTATTGGTAATTTAGAAGATATGACATTTCGCGCTATATCTATTTTGAAGGAAGTAGATTTTATTGCGGCAGAGGATACACGTCAATCAAAAAAGTTATGTAATCATTTTGAAATTGATACACCGATTTTTAGCTATCATGAGCATAATAAAGAAACAAGTGGACTACGTATACTTGATCTTTTGAAGGAAAAGAAAAATATAGCGCTTGTAAGTGATGCAGGAATGCCAACTATTTCTGATCCTGGTAGTGAATTAGTAAAGCAGGTGCTTGAAGTTGGTGGTCATGTTATCCCTTTACCTGGAGCGAACGCTGCTTTAACAGCACTTATAGCATCAGGAATAACGCCACAGCCGTTTTATTTCTTTGGATTTCTAAATCGGCAAAAAAAGGATAAGAAATCTCAACTAGAACAATTAAAAAGCAGAAGAGAGACGATTATTTTTTATGAATCTCCTCATAGATTAAAGGAAACACTTCAGCTAATGAAGGAATACTTTGGGAACAGGTCAATTTGTTTATCAAGAGAACTGACAAAGAAATTTGAAGAATTTATTCGTGGCAATATAGATGAGGTTATTAAATGGTCTGAAGAAAATGAAATTCGTGGGGAGTTTTGTTTAATTGTAGAAGGAAACCATGAGGATGTTGAGGTAAACAAGGAAGTATGGTGGAATGAGCTCACTATTAAAGAGCATGTAGAATATTATATTGCTCAAAACCTATCATCAAAGGAAGCGATAAAAAAGGTTTCCCTTGAACGAAATATTCCTAAAAGGGATGTATATCAAACATATCATGTTGATGAATAAATAAAAAACGGGGCTGACTCAATGCTAAAAAGCCAGATCCCTCTAACGCAATATATAGGAATTATACAAAGTTAATCCTTCTATATATATTACGTTTGATGAGGGTCTGACCTTTGATGAGACAGCCTCTTTATCTATTATTTTTGAACAAGCAAGTTTTGAATTTCAGCTAAGATTTGCTCCGCACCTTCACGACTAAGAACTAATTTACCGTTAGCAAGTGCTAAGTTATCATCAGAAACTTCACCAGTTACTTGACAAGTCATATTTGGCTTGTATTTTTTTAAGATGATTTTCTCATCATCAACATAAATTTCTAACGCGTCTTTTTCGGCAATGCCTAATGTACGACGTAATTCAATTGGAATAACTACACGACCTAATTCATCAACTTTACGTACAATACCAGTAGATTTCATAATAAAATATTCTCCTCTCAATTTTGACATTCTATATATTTAGTACTCATACTTCGTCAATATTCGACAAAAACTGATTTGCTTTTTAAGCATATCAGCATTTCCAATAATCGTCAATGATTTTATTTATATTTTTGTAAAAAAATAGATGTAGGGCAAAGTCTAGTGATTAAAGGTTTTCTAACTATATACCCCTATTTCCTAAAAGCAAAACCTCAATTTTACAAAATTACTCTATTTTAACTACTGAAAAATTCGACAAATGAACTACTCCATTCGACAATTTTCTTTTGGAACTTGTCGAATTGAAATAGAAATATAGAATTCGAAAATCTTTAGGTATATAACCTTGATATTAGAGGTTAAGATGGTATCATAAAGAGTATGAAATTATTGATATTGGACAGATTAGTATAGCTAGATTATCTTCGACATCCATTAAATTAGAATAAATGACATACATAGCGCTCTCGTCCTTTAGGGCGAGGGCATTTTTAAAAGGGGTAAATATAATAAGGGTGACATCTATTTGAAAAGATCTTCTTTTACATTAAATCTGTCGACAATCATCTATAATAATTAGGAAGAACATAAATAAGATATGGTTTTTTGAAAAATCATATTTGGATTAACAAGGGTAGTAAAATCAAACCATGTTTAGACAATATTGTTAAGTTTAAGGAGGTTACATAATGGAAAACAAGAAAAAATCATTTTATATTACGACTCCAATTTATTATCCGAGCGGAAAGCTTCATATAGGACATGCATATACAACAGTAGCCGGAGATGCAATGGCACGTTACAAAAGAATGCGCGGCTACGATGTTATGTATCTAACTGGTACTGATGAGCATGGACAAAAGATTCAACGTAAAGCGGAAGAAAGCAATATAACACCTCAGCAATATGTTGATGATATCGTTGCAGGTATTAAAGATCTTTGGGGTAAGATGGAGATATCTTATGATGATTTTATTCGTACAACCCAAGATCGACATAAAACGGTTGTGGAAAAAATCTTTGCTAAATTAGTGGAGCAAGGAGATATTTATTTAGACGAGTACGAAGGTTGGTACTCTGTTCCTGATGAAACATACTATACAGAGCTACAATTAGTTGATCCAATTATTGAGAATGGAAAAGTGGTTGGTGGGAAAAGCCCTGATAGCGGACATCCTGTTGAATTAGTAAAGGAAGAGTCCTATTTCTTTAGAATGAGTAAGTACGTAGACAGGCTTTTAGCTTATTATGAGGAAAATCCTGAGTTCATCCAGCCTGAATCAAGAAAAAATGAAATGATAAACAATTTTATTAAACCAGGGCTTGAGGATTTAGCTGTTTCTCGTACTACTTTTGATTGGGGTGTAAAAGTGCCAGGAGATCCAAAGCATGTTATTTATGTTTGGATCGATGCATTATCTAATTATATTACAGCTCTCGGGTATGGAACTGAAGATGAAGAAAAATATAAAAAGTATTGGCCAGCTGATGTTCATATCGTAGGTAAGGAGATTGTTCGCTTCCATACAATTTATTGGCCAATTATGTTGATGGCACTAGACTTACCTTTACCGAAAAAAGTGTTTGCTCACGGATGGTTATTAATGAAAGATGGCAAGATGTCTAAATCAAAGGGAAATGTAGTTGACCCTGTTACATTAATTGATAAATACGGCTTAGATGCTTTACGTTATTACTTATTAAGAGAAGTACCATTTGGATCAGACGGTGTATTTACTCCAGAAGGGTTTATTGACCGAGTAAATTATGATCTGGCAAATGATTTAGGAAATTTATTAAACCGTACAGTTGCGATGATTGATAAATATTTTGCGGGAGAAATTCCAGCTTATAATGGATCACAATTAGAATTTGATGACCAACTAGTAGCTTTCTCGAAGGAAACTATTGCAAAGTATGAGGAAGCAATGGAAAAAATGGAGTTTTCGGTTGTTCTTTCTTCATTATGGCAGTTTATTAGTAGAACAAATAAATATATTGATGAAACACAACCGTGGGTATTAGCGAAGGACGAGGCTAATCGCGATAAGCTTGCATCTGTCATGGTACATCTTGCTGAATCATTGCGAATAACAGCTGTGCTATTAAAGCCTTTCTTAATTGAAACGCCAAAAAATATTTTTGAGCAGCTTGGTATTGTGGATGAAAAACTCCAAGGTTGGGAAAGCATTCTTGAATTTGGCCAATTAACGCAAACTAAAGTAAACAAGCAAGCGCCAATCTTTCCACGTTTAGATGTTGAAGAAGAGGTTCAATATATTAAGGAGCAAATGAAAGGTACTGCCCCAAAGGTTGAGGAAGAGAAGGTTGAAGTTCCTGAGGTTAGTGAAGAAATTACAATTGATGACTTTATGAAGGTGGATTTACGTGTTGCAGAAGTTATTCATGCAGAACCAGTGAAAAAAGCCGACCGTTTATTAAAATTGCAATTAGACCTGGGCTATGAAAAGAGACAAGTAGTGTCTGGAATTGCAAAATATTATAAGCCAGAGGAGTTAATCGGGAAAAAGGTTATTTGTGTCGTAAATCTGAAGCCTGTAAAACTTCGCGGCGAACTATCACAAGGGATGATTTTAGCAGGTTCACATGGAGATTCCTTGTCAGTCGCAACAGTTGATAGCAGCCTTCCAAATGGTTCAAAAGTAAAATAAAAGGAATTGTATTAGGTACTGTGATATTTTCCTAATACATTGCTTTTCAAAAAGGGGTGTTCCACGTGTAACATTTTGTAGAACACCTCTTTATATTGTCGAAAAGAAGGGAAGTAGTGGGATGTTATTTGATACACATGCACATTTAAATGCAACTCAATTTGAAGAGGATGTCGTTGAGGTTATCGAACGTGCGAAGTCTGAAAATGTATCTCATATCGTTGTCGTTGGTTTCGATCGAGAAACAATAACGAGAGCAATGGAACTAACTGAACAATATGACATGATTTATGCTGCAGTTGGCTGGCATCCAGTTGATGCGATCGATATGACAGATGAAGACTTAGAGTGGATTAAACAATTAGCTGCACATCCGAAAGTAGTTGCAATTGGGGAAATGGGACTCGATTATTATTGGGATAAGTCTCCAAAGGAAATTCAGCAGGAAGTGTTTCGTAAACAAATTCGATTGGCAAAGGAAGTGGAGCTGCCAATCATTATTCATAACCGTGAAGCAACTGAGGATGTTGTAAAGATTTTGCAAGAGGAAAATGCAAGTGAGGTTGGGGGAATTATGCATTGCTTTACAGGTAGTTTGGAAACAGCTGAACAATGCATGAAGATGAACTTTTATTTATCATTTGGCGGACCAGTTACATTTAAAAATGCAAAAAAGCCAAAAGAGGTAGTAAAAGAAATACCTATGGATTTTTTGTTAATTGAAACAGACTGTCCTTACTTAACTCCACATCCTTTTAGGGGAAAACGAAATGAACCGAGCTATGTAAAATATGTTGCGGAGCAAATTGCTGAACTAAAAGGGCTGACTTTTGAGGAAGTAGCAAAAAAAACTTCCGACAATGCAATGAAACTATTCGGCATAACTCGATAGCTATTTCTGTCGAGTTATGTGATAGCCTGTCCTGAAAATATGAAATCTAAGAGGTTCTACATGTCTCTTTTTCTTCATAGGATATCTTTGTCGATAACTCTTTCTTCCCTTTTGGCTTGTTATTACGCATAATAATGAATACGTTGGAAAAATGAGACAACGTCAAAAGGGTTGACAAGATGAAAGATACTCTATATAATCCACGAGGAAGAAGGAGGCGTTTTTCATTTTCATTCAAAACATGAAAAAGCTGTTTTCCGAAAAGGTAATAAAAAACAAAATTGTCCTTACAACAACTAGTTTATTAGTAATTGGATCTGGTACTGCATACGGTACATATGAGGGTATGAAGGATACCGTCAACTTGACGGTGAATGGTAAAGAAGAAAAGATACGTACTCATGCAGATACTGTGAAAGAATTATTAAAAGAGCAAGATATAGATTTACGAGAAGAAGATCACCTATCACATGCAACAAATAAAAAGATAAAAAATGATATAGAGATTGTCTATGAAGCTTCAAAACCAGTAAAATTGGCAATAGGTGATGAACGAAGGACAATATGGACAACAGCGGATACAGTAAAGGAATTAATAGAGCAAGAAAAATTAGAGGTTACAGAGCACGATCGAGTTGAACCAGCATTAGATACAAAGATTGAAAAGGACTTATCATTAACAATTGATAAAGCGATTCAGCTTACACTAAATGTTGGCGGAGAGAAACAACAAGTTTGGACTACTTCGACTACTGTCGCTGACTTTTTAAAAGAACAAGACGTTAAATTAAATAAACTAGATAAGGTTCATCCAGATTTAACGAATCAAATTAATGAGGAAAGCATCATTACTGTTACACGAGTAGAAAAAGTCACCGATGTAGTGGAAGAACCAGTTGCCTTTAAGGTTGTAACGAAAAAAGATGATAGCCTTGAAAAGGGCAAGGAAAAAGTTATCGACTCTGGAAAAGAAGGTAAACAAGAAAAGCATTATGAAGTTGTTTTGGAAAACGGCAAAGAAGTATCAAGAAAGTTAATTAAATCGGAAACAGTTGAAGAGAGTAAAGACCAAGTTGTAGCTGTAGGGACGAAGGCTGAAGAAGTAGCAGATGTTCAAGTGTCCCGTGGTAATGATTCAGTTGCAAAGGAATTTTACGTAAGAGCTACTGCGTACACAGCAAGTTGTAACGGTTGTTCTGGAACAACTGCAACAGGAGTAAATTTAAAAGCAAATCCTAATGCTAAGGTTATTGCGGTTGACCCCAATGTCATTCCATTAGGAACGAAAGTATATGTCGAGGGCTATGGATATGCAGTTGCTGCTGATACTGGTTCAGCTATTAAAGGAAACAAAATCGATGTTTTCTTGTCATCTAAATCAGCTGCCTATCGATGGGGTTCGAAAAATGTAAAGATTAAAATATTAGATTGATAGTTTAGCAGAGGGCTTTATTCCCTCTGTTTTTTTATTTGTTTAATCATTAGCTTTTTAGTTTCCATTCCTAATTAATCTTTCGAAAATGAAAAAAGTAATGTTTTATAAAATTCACTAACCTTTTGTTTCAGTATGAAGAAGGGTATACTTTTAAGAGTATATAGCAAGTTTAAAAAGCGGAATTTCCTCAAAAAGTCGAGGGTAGGCTTTACGCTTTTTGTAAAGTAGATTAAGATTATTTTTTACAGGCTTATCTCTGTTGAGTCGGAATTTTAGTTAAATGGCAATCCACTAATTTTGTAAATATAGATACAATTATGTGTAATTAACAAGTTACATTTATATGACGAAACACAACTAGAAAAAGTTTCAGCTTTTTGGAGGAAAAAATGAAAATTAAAGAAATAATTGTTGTTGAAGGAAAAGACGACACAACAGCTATAAAGAGAGCGGTAGACGCAGATACGATTGAAACGAATGGTTCATCAATTGGTGATGAAGTGATTGAGCAAGTAAAGCTTGCAAAAAAGACGAGGGGCGTCATCATTTTTACAGATCCAGATTTTCCTGGTGAAAAAATAAGAAAGAAAATCTCGGAAAAAGTCCCTGGATGTAAACATGCATTTTTACCAAAGGCTGAAGCAAGGCCTAAAAACGGGAAAGGTATCGGAGTGGAGCATGCTAGTATAGAATCTATTCGGACTGCATTAAACTCGGTGAAAGAGGAAATGGAAGAGTTTATAAGTGATATTACGCTAGATGATCTACTAGACGCAGGGTTAATTGGTGGTACTCATGCTCGTGAAAGACGAGAGAAATTAGGTGTCCTTTTAAAGATTGGATATACAAATGGAAAGCAGCTTCATAAAAGGCTGCAAATGTTTCAAATAAGTAGAGAAGACTATATACAAGCAGTAACGAAGATTCTACAGGAGGAAAGAAATTAATGATGAAGGATATAGCAACTCCGGTAAGAACAAGAGCCATTTTAGAGAAATATGGATTTTCCTTTAAAAAAAGCTTAGGACAGAATTTTTTAATTGAGCCAAATATTTTAACAAGAATCGTGGATCATGCAGAGGTTTCAGAAAAAACAGGGGTTATTGAAATTGGACCAGGAATTGGTGCCTTAACAGAGCAGTTGGCTAGAAGGGCAAAAAAGGTTGTTGCCTTTGAAATTGATCAACGTTTACTTCCAATATTAAAAGAAACATTAAGTCCATATGATAATATAACAGTGATTCACCAAGATGTACTTGAAGCAAATTTACAGGAAACAATAGCAACACATTTTCATAATTGTGAGGAGATTATGGTTGTTGCAAATCTCCCTTATTATGTAACGACTCCGATTATTATGAAGCTCCTTGAAGAGAAACTTCCTTTAAAGGGGATCGTTGTCATGCTACAGAAGGAGGTAGCAGATCGAATATCAGCGAACCCATCGACAAAGGATTACGGTTCATTGTCAATCGCTGTTCAATATTATACAGAGGCTAAAACGGTCATGACTGTCCCGAAAACAGTGTTTGTTCCGCAACCAAATGTTGATTCAGCAATTATTCGCTTACTAGTTAGAAATGAACCGATAGTTCATGTTGAAGATGAAAAATTCTTTTTCGAAATTGTGCGGGCAAGCTTTGCTCAGAGAAGAAAGACTCTTTTAAATAATTTAGTGCATTACTTGCCAAATGGAAAAGAGTTAAAGCCTCTTATAGAGGAAACGTTGGAGAAAATCATGATTGATGGAAGAAGACGTGGAGAATCTCTTTCAATTGAAGAATTCGCTAAAGTTAGTGATGCATTATCACAAGTCGTAAATAAGAAATAAATGATGACAAAATCCTAGGTACATGCCGGAATGTACCTAGGATTTTTTTGTCTTAAGCAATTCATATTGAAAAATTACCATTCCATTTATCACAAATTTTTGAAAGCTACATAGGCTAGAAAAGGGGATTTTTCCTTTTTTAGATAAATGAATCTTCAATGTTATAAATACTGTTTCATTAAAAAATGGCTTTTTTCTATAGGCATGTTGTTTTATAACATCAGGTTTTAACTAGGTTAATCGGGACGGATATTTTGGCGCGAAGGGACATATCAGACACGTGCAGAAAACAAATTGGCAAGCAACTGTTTAGCACAAGGAAATAAAACCGTTCCTAGTTAAAGAATAGCAGAGGGAAAACAGCCTGTGAAAAAGTAAAGTTAACCCTCATAAAGGGAGTAATTTTGCCAGATGGCGAAGATAGGCAAATTGGAGTGAGAAATGTGCAGGTGAAAATAGGAGATATTGTTGCGAGAAAGTCATATCGACTAGATTTGTTATTTAGAGTTATAGATGTAATAAAAAACGATAACGGTGAGGAAATCGCCATTTTACATGGGGATGAAGTACGGTTAATTGCAGATGCTAACTGCAACGATTTGGTTGTTGTAGATGAAAAGGAAAAGAATAGTCGTAAAGTAAAGGAAAGGGAGCTAATAGAGCAGTCGAATGATTTATTTAGACAGGATTACCAATTATTACGTGAAAAACAAGAGTATTATGCTACATCAAGCTATAGCCATAATGAAGAGTTCTTTCATATTCCTGGCAGGGTGCTTCATATTGATGGGGATCCGATCTATTTAAAAAAGTGTTTGGAACTATATTCGAAAATTGGTGTCCCTGTAAATGGTGTTCATGTAAGTGAGAAGGAAATGCCAGATAAGATAACATCACTCTTAGATAAATATCGCCCGGATATCCTCGTTGTTACAGGGCATGATGCTTATTCGAAGCACAAGGGAGGTATCGATGATTTAAATGCTTATCGACACTCCAGGCATTTTATACAAACTGTAAGGAATGCCCGGAATAAGAATCCTAATCTCGACCAGTTAGTTATTTTTGCTGGAGCCTGTCAATCGCATTTTGAATCATTAATTAGAGCAGGGGCTAATTTTGCAAGCTCTCCTTCAAGAGTTAACATCCATGCACTTGATCCCGTCTATATTGTTGCAAAGGTTAGTTTTACTCCATTTGTTGAGAGGATTAATGTTTGGGAAGTATTGAGGAATACTCTTACGAGGGAAAAAGGGCTGGGAGGAATAGAAACAAAAGGTGTGCTCCGAACTGGTATGCCATATAAAAAACATAACCAACAATAAATTAAGCCACTTAAGTGCAAATAAGTGGTTTTTTCTTTTATGATCCAAAAATTATTTTATGGTCGTATTTAATAAAAAATAAATATTTCTCTTGTCGTCTAAATCAGTTTTTCTGAAAAATCGAATAGAAAATGGCTTAAATACGGGGATTTTTCGTAAAAAGAGGAATATTTAGCATTAAAACAAAAAAAATATTCATTTTATACATAATTGAGCAAAAGTTAGCAAAGACTACGTGTAGGAAATATGAGAATTTTGTTGAAAATAATTTATTGACAGTAGTTAAATAACATTGGTATAATTTAAATTTTATTTGACTTATCTGGGTATCTGTTGTATAATCAATTTAGTGAGGTGGATGCAATGGGAAAAACTCTAACGGATATTAAAAAGTCCTTGGATGGTAATCTTGGCAGACGATTAACCCTGAAAGCTAACGGGGGTCGTAGAAAGACGATAGAACGCTGTGGTGTGCTTGCAGAAACCTATCCATCTGTCTTTGTTATTGAGTTAGATCAAGATGAGAATTCTTTTGAGAGAGTATCATACAGCTATGCTGATGTTCTAACTGAAACAGTACAATTAACTTTTTTCGAAGATACAACAGGAACATATGCGGTTAGTGGACAGTAAACACCCAATTTGTTTACTGTTTTTTCTTTTTTATGCCGGATAATTTAGTGGGATCTTCACATAAAATGTTTAACTTATACAAATAATAGTTATGCCGCGATTTTATTCTTCTTTTAAAAATCCAGGCTAATCCTTTGAAAGGATGTGTTACAGTCATGGGCAGACGTCGTGGAATTATGTCTGAAGGCTTTAAGTATGAATTAGCAAAAGACTTAGGGTTTTACGAAACGGTAAAAGAAGAGGGCTGGGGAGCTATTCGAGCACGAGATGCTGGAAATATGGTAAAACGTGCAATTGAATTAGCTCAACTACAGCTTGCCGAGCAAAATAAAAATCAGTAACAATGCGGTAGGGTTGGCGATTATTCACTTTCTCCTTTTTGAGGTGGTGAATAAAGTCAGCCCTTTTTTAATATTCGCAAGTGAAGAAGGTATTAATACAGAAATTATGTCTAATAATTACATTAGAAGGGTTGTACGTTCAAAAGCCAATCTATCTCATAGAGATGTGCAAATTCGCTAATTGTCGAAAAAGGAAATACTTTACCTGCTTTTGTGGTACAATGTTGATACAATTGTAGTTCGTTAAAGTAGGTGAATACATGCGTGTTTTAGAAAAAGCACCGGCAAAAATTAATTTATCATTAGACGTCCTTCATAAACGGAAGGATGGGTTTCATGAAGTGAAAATGATTATGACAACGATAGACTTGGCTGACCGTGTGGAATTGATCGATTTGCCAATAGATGAAATACGAATCGTTTCTCATAATCGATTTGTTCCAGATGACCAGAGGAACTTAGCATATCAGGCTGCAAAGTTGCTTAAAAAGCGATATGGAATTAAAAGAGGAGTATCCATCTCTATTACGAAAACAATTCCTGTAGCTGCTGGATTAGCAGGAGGTAGTAGTGATGCAGCTGCTACTCTGAGAGGGTTAAACCGTTTATGGAATTTGGGATTATCGTTTGAACAATTAGCTGAATTAGGTTCAGAGATCGGCTCAGATGTTGCGTTTTGTGTGTATGGGGGAACGGCTCTTGCAACTGGTCGAGGAGAACTTATTGAGCATATTAACCCTCCACCACATTGTTGGGTCGTTTTGGCTAAGCCAACTATTGGAGTCTCGACAGCTGACGTTTATCGAAATCTTAACCTTAATGCGATAAATCATCCAAATGTTGATGGAATGGTTAACGCAATTCAGAACGGTGATTATGCGCAGATATGTCACTATATGGGCAATGTATTGGAAAGCGTGACATTACGTATGTATCCAGAAGTAGCAAATATTAAAGAGCAAATGAAACGTTTCGGTGCGGATGCTGTTTTAATGAGTGGTAGTGGACCGACCGTCTTTGGTTTAGTTCAATATGAGTCGAGATTACCAAGGGTTTATAATGGGTTACGTGGCTTCTGTGACCAAGTCTTTGCGGTAAGAATGTTAGGGGAACGAAACAGCCTTGATTAAATACGGATATTAAGTTATATTTACTTTAATAATATTCGGATTTTGGAGGTTGGCCGTTCATGAAATTTCGACGTAGTGGTCGTCTTGTTGATATGACAAACTACTTGCTTCATCATCCACATTCTTTGGTCCCATTAACTTATTTTTCTGAGAAATATAAATCCGCCAAATCATCAATCAGCGAAGACTTGACAATCATAAAAGAGACGTTTGAGCAACATGGAATAGGAACGTTACTCACTGTACCTGGAGCAGCAGGTGGTGTTAAGTATATTCCAAAGGTTGAATTAAAAGAAGCAAAGCAATTCATTGATGAGCTGTGCGAATTAATGGCAAGACCAGAAAGATTACTGCCTGGTGGATATTTATATTTAACGGATTTGCTAGGAAATCCTTCAATTGTAAATAAAATTGGCAAATTGTTTGCAACAGTATTTAGCAATCGAAAAATTGACGTAGTTATGACAGTCGCAACAAAAGGGATAACTTTAGCTTACGCGGTAGCAGCCCAGCTTGATGTTCCTGTAGTGATTGTTAGGAAGGATAGTAAGGTAACTGAGGGCTCAACTGTTAGTATTAATTATGTTTCCGGTTCTTCTAAACGAATTCAAACGATGCTCCTAGCAAAACGGAGTTTAACCGAGGGTTCAAACGTACTCATTATTGATGACTTTATGAAGGCTGGTGGAACGATTAATGGCATGATCAGTCTTTTGGATGAATTCAAGGCTAATGTTTCGGGAATAGGTGTATTGGTTGAAACAGAAGGTGTAGAAGAGAGACTAGTTGATGAATATATCTCGTTAGTTAAACTAACTGAAGTCGATACACGTGAAAAGCATATTGAAGTAAAACCTGGAAGTTATTTTCAATTTGAAGATGAAAATGAAGATGGGGGAGAATAATATGAAGATTGTTAGTACAAATCAAGCACCTGCAGCTATTGGTCCATATTCACAAGGGATTATTGTGAACAACTTATTTTATAGTTCAGGACAAATCCCTTTAACAGCTCAAGGGGAAATGGTAACAGGTGATATTGCTGAACAAACACATCAAGTGTTTAAAAACTTAAAAGCGGTTCTTTCAGAGGCTGGTGCTTCGTTAGAAACAGTAGTTAAAGCGACGGTTTTCTTGAAGGATATGAATTCTTTTGCTGACTTTAATGAGGTGTATGGTCAATATTTCTCTGAACATAAACCAGCACGTTCATGTGTAGAAGTGGCACGTCTTCCGAAAGATGCTCTTGTGGAAATTGAAGTTATAGCTTTAATTAAATAATAAATGATTAAGCCAATCTGATACAGATTGGCTCAGACTGTAGACAAACTCGATAAAATCGAGTTTGCATACAGTCTTTTTTTATTTAAAATATTTATTAATAGATATTTTAGAGGTGATGGATAATGATGACAAGAAACAATAATACTGA
>NZ_JBQENT010000063.1:0-21994 GCF_052044855.1 Metabacillus sp. 22489 | reverse complement strand
CATGCGAACACCACCTAGAGTTTATATATCTATTATAAATGAAAAGAGCGAAGGCTTCCTCATAATATCGAGGAAGCCTTCGCTTTATTAAAGATATAGAGACTTTTTCAGTGGCCTCGATTAACGCAACCCTCTTTTTATTTATATTTTTCAAGTAAAGATGCAGTATTTGAGGAGCTTGTAACTAGCTTTCAATCAAAGATAATAAAACTATCTGAGTCGGTTCGTTTAGAAGGCGGAATTGAATCAAACGATATAGCTAAAAGAATAGTGACGATTATAGAATCAGTTTTTCAATTTCTTGTTCAAGATCCTGATTTAACTCGAATTGGTCTATTCCTTAGCCCAAATGCAAAGCAAATTAGAAATGAGTTAACACAGATTGTAAAGTCTAATTTAGAAGCTGAACAGAGGCTAGGGTATTTTCGTTATAATTTAGATATGGAAATTGTTGCTGAGTGCATTATCGGTGTTATCGAGCATTATACAGCTACCTATTTGTTATCAGGTTCAAAAGAGCCTCGCATACTCGCCCAACAGATTGTAGATTTATTTATAAATGGTATGCTTCCAAAAGGGGATAGCATTAAAACAACATAGAGGCATTAAGTTTTTACTAAAAGAAAAGAGCTTGTAACTAAACAAGCTCTTTTCATTATATACAAGTTTAGGACTATTTCCGATAGCTTAAACTTGCAATTGCATCATGTAAATGGATTGATTCCTCGTTTCTGCATTCTACTTGAAATGCTTTGACAAAGGAAAGTTCATATAAATCTGCTGCAACAAGCCGAACCATGTCTTCGACAAAGCGTGGATTTTCATAGGCAGTTTCTGTGACCATTTTTTCATCGGGACGCTTTAAGACAGGGTGTATCATCGCGCTTGCATTTGTCTCAGCAGCTTCTAATAATGCTTTTTTCCAATCTACTTCCTCGTGATAGTCTTCTGTAAATTCAACGTTCATCGTTACATAGCCACGTTGATTATGAGCACTATATTCACTAATTTCCTTTGAGCAAGGGCAAAGTGTTGTGACAGCACATGTTAATGTAGCAGAGCTCGAAAATCCAATTCCTTCTTCGTAGTGGACTGTGAGCTTTGCTTCAGAATGATTTAAACCGGTCAATTGTGAGCTTGGTCCTTTTCGTTCATAAAACCAAGGGAAAGTTACTTCAATGCTCGCATCCTTTTGCTTTAGACGCTCTGCTAATTCCTTTGTAAAATCATATAGGTTTTTTATAGATAGTATAAAGCCGCCATTTTGTCGATATGTTTCTAATTGCTCAGTAAATCGACTCATATTTGTTCCTTTTGCATCATAGGAAATCTTACTTGTCATTTTAAACGTTGCAATCGTTGTTTGCTGATTTGGCTCTAACTCAGATTCAATAATGATTGGTTGTTTTACATTACTAATTCCAACAGCATCTATCGTAAATAGGAAGTCCTTTTTTGTATTTTGTAAATCAGGCATTTTTTCTTTTTCAGTTGGCTTTAGCTTTAATCCGGGTTCAACGGAACCGAAAAGCTTGTGACGTTCTTTTTTTGGTGGTAATTCAATCTTTCTCGTCATGATTATCTCCCCTCATTACTCGATATTGAGAGTATACTGCAATTTGACAGCTAACATCAATGAATAAATCCTCTTTTTATTGTTTCGTGCATAAAATATTTACTCTATTATTCGATGTAACGTGAATATACATGAATATAGAATTTTAAGCATAATCTTATACCTACTCTAGTATACTTGAATATCTAGTAAAAATCGTGATAGGAGACTTTGTCATGAATAAATCAGTTCTTCCATTATTTCGAGAAGTTATTGGCTTAGGGTTAATAGGATTGTTCTTTTATTTGTTTTTATTTATTGACTTTCAAAACCTTTCTTTTGATCTCCCTTCAGAATTATTAACGGTAAATACGATGTTTTTAAGTATTTTGCTTGAAGCAATCCCATTTATTTTATTAGGGGTATTTGTTTCAGCACTCATCCAAACGTTCGTATCAGAGGATTTTATTAAACGAGCATTGCCTAAAAATGCGCTCATTGCTTTGTTACCTGCCGCATTGTTAGGTGCAGTTTTTCCAGTATGTGAGTGTGCGATTGTTCCGATTGTTAGAAGGCTTATAAAAAAGGGAATGCCGTTGCATCTAGGGGTTGTATTTTTAGTAGGAGCTCCAATTTTAAATCCAATTGTTTTCGCGTCGACTTATTATGCTTTTGGGGAAGAAACCCATATTGCCTATGCGAGAATGGGATTGGCCTTTGTCCTTTCGATAATTGTAGGCTTAATTATATACGTAATTTTTAAAAATCAGAATCAAGTAAAAATAAGAAAAGAGATACTTGTAGGACAATTAATCGATGTTGCTGAAGAAAAAGGTAAAATGAACAAAGTGAAATCTACTTTATTCCATGCAAGTGATGAATTTTTTGAAATGGGGAAGTTTTTGATATTTGGTGCATTTATTGCAAGTCTTTTCCAAACGTTTTTAGACCGAAATGTGTTAACGGAGCTAGGTTCAAATGAGCACTTGTCCCCAGCTATTATGATGGGATTTGGATTTATTCTCTCCTTGTGTTCTGAAGCAGATGCGTTTGTAGCTTCTTCATTTGGTGGGACATTCACTACAGGATCACTTTTAGCCTTTTTAGTCTACGGGCCAATGCTCGATTTGAAAAATACAATTATGCTATTTGCGTTTTTCAAGACCAAATTTGTTATCGTGTTCATGGTAGTTGTGACAGTTGTTGTTTATTTATCTACAATCGCATATCAATATTATTTCCTATAGTAGGAGGGGAGAGAAGTGGGACAATATGATGGAGGACGTGAACGATTTCACTTTTATATACAGGGGATTATTTTAATTGGGTTTACGTTACTTATGTTAAAGCTAGTTTTAACAGGAAATATGACAAATTTTATTGCACCGAGAATGCTTCCGTTTATTTATTTTGCAATTGTTGTGTTTTTGCTACTTGGTGTCATTCAAATATGGAGAAGTGGCTCAAAAAAGAAAGGGAATATTATCTGTGATTGTGGTGAAGACCATTTCGCTCAATCCCCTTTACGATCATGTTTGATTTATTTTGTGTTTATTACTCCCGTTATTACTGGTTTTTTATTTCCAGACATTGTTTTGGATAGTTCGGTTGCTATGAAGCGTGGTTTTAAATCGAATATTACAAACAATGAGCAAACTGCAGCTGAAAATGGAAATTCGATTCAAAATCCTGAAGTATACGTAGATGAGCTAGATGAAAGTATTGGTGATACTATATCTCAATCTTCAAACATACCAGATGTACCGCTCGAGCATCCGGAAGGCTTTGAAATTCAAGAACGTCCAGAAGATTTTTATGAACAACTAAAGCAAAGCATGCTCCAAATGGATACGATCACTTTAACAGAGGAAAATTATATTGCGATGACAACAATTCTAGATCAGAATCCAGAGGAATTTGTAGGAAAAGAAGTGGAAATGATCGGCTTTGTTTATCGTGAAGATAATTTTGAAAAGAATCAGTTCGTTGTTGCGCGGTTTGGGCTTTCTTGCTGTGTAGCTGATGCATCTGTTTATGGGACATTAGCAACTGTTTCAAATGCTGAAAAATATGGTGATGACCAATGGGTAAAAGTAAAAGGGGAGCTAACAACTGTAACATATGAGGATTGGACACTCCCATATGTCAAAGTATCTGAAATATCGTCGATTGAACAACCCGATGAACCATATGTGTATGAGAAATATTAATACAGTTTTTTATAATACGCTGGCAGTAACCCTTGTTTCTTAAAACTAGGCAACTGCCAGTATTTTTTATTTATTTTCATTTGACTCATTTTGATTATTGTCTAACCCGTCATCTAGCTTTTTGATCGGGTCTACTGTATGTTTATATTGATATGCTTTACTAGTTGTCAGAACACTTAAAAGTAGTACGATAATGACGATAATAATACAAATAATAAAGATTGTCTTCAAAAAAATCCTCTCCGTTTTATAAAATAGCAAATTACATTACAAATACTAAAAAAATTTGTGAAACAGAAGGCGGCCTCATATATCATTTTTTACTCCTTCTTCTTTCTCCTAGCTTAGAGTATATAAATGTATCCCAGTACTTTCAAGACAGAAGGGAAAACTGGTGATGTCCCTTAAGTATTCTGTCATTTAACAAAGACTACTTCGAAATGTTATGTCCTCTTTATTTTATCATGATCTTAAGTAGATAATATAGGATGTTTTGGTATAAGATATAAAGGGTAAGGGTTAGTAGAAAGATTAAAGGAGGAATTCATATGTCGGACAAGCTAATTGAAACAGTAAATAAACAAGTAGCGAATTGGACTGTGCTTTATGTGAAACTACATAATTATCATTGGTTTGTGAAAGGTGCAAATTTTTTCACACTTCATGAAAAGTTTGAGGAATTTTACACGGAAGCAGCTCTTCATATCGATGAGTTAGCTGAGCGTTTATTAGCTCTTCAAGGTGCACCAGTAGCGACAATGAAGGAATGTTTAGAGCTTTCCTCAATCAAAGAAGCGGAAGGAAACGAAACTGCTGAACAAATGGTGCAAACGATTCATGATGATTTCACCTTGTTAGCAGAGGAATTAAAACAAGGTATGGAGCTTGCTGGTGAAGTAGGAGATGAAACAACAGGTGATATGCTTCTAGCAATTCACCAAAGTTTAGAAAAGCATAATTGGATGCTGAAGTCTTTCTTAGGTAAATAACAAATTGGTTTGGGGCTAAATATCTTAGCCCCTTTTTTATTTACAACTCACCATCTAATTCTTCCTCAGATAGTTTTTCTGTCATTTTTTCCGTTAAATACGGCGTGACAATGGTAGATAATTCTTCATGTGACAATTGATTCAGCCATGTAAGTATCTCCTGCTTATCTTTTTTTTGAACTGCTCCATGTACATAAGCATTTACATCTTCCTCATCAGCTCGAAATTTTCGTAATTCTATACCGGTAATTAAATCTCGGAACATGTCCGAACCTCCATTCACCTAGCATTCTTATCGATAGCGTAAGCAATTTCATCAAATCTTATCCTTTTAATATTTAATTAGTGATAAATGAAACTAGTCTTGAATAATAAAATGTATCGCCGTAAAAAATAATAGAAGGATAAGACAAGGAGATGTCGTGATGGAGAATACGAAAAAAACTTACTATGTTACTGTAGCAACTGGAGAAATTTCGCAATTAAGTACAGCTTCTCCATGGGATTTTAAGATTGAAGCAACGGACGACGAAATTACTAGGCTCAGAGAGAAATTTGACAATGTATATTCTGCTGATTGGAAAGGGTTCTTTAGAGCACATACACCGTATGTTCAATATCATTATGACCGTGAAAATGATACGATCGACCAAACAAATGAACAAATTTATCAAATGATTTATGAGCTCGGTGATGAGGAAGCTAGGGAACATATAAGAGCACAAGGATTGATTTCAAAAATAAATGAACAAGATTAACCTTATACAGGAAAAAAACATTGTGATAAGATTTATATAACTACATCAGTTCCGGATTTGAATTTCTGTACTGATAAAATATTGCGAATAGGCTTCCGAATGAATAGGGAAGGTCCTAGCAATAAAAAGATTGAGGGATTTTATATGTATCGATTTATCGATTATTATCACAATGAAGTCGTATTGTCTTTTGATGACCATCCGTTTTCTACCGATCCTAAGCATGTTTGGGTTGTTTGTCGTTATCAAAATAAATGGTTATTAACAAAGCATTCTGACCGCGGGTATGAATTTCCCGGTGGAAAAGTAGAAGAGAATGAAACGGCATTAGAGGCTGCAATTAGGGAAGTTAAGGAAGAAACAGGAGGGATTGTCGACACGATCGACTATATAGGTCAATATAAGGTTAGAGGAAAAGAAAAGATGATCGTTAAGAACATCTACTATGCGACAATAAAAGAGCTTATCACACAGGAAGATTATTTAGAAACTTATGGTCCTATTTTGTTAGAAGAGATACCACATAATGTACAAAAGAATCGGCAATTTAGTTTTATTATGAAGGATGAAGTGTTATTAAAAAGTTTAGAAAGAATAAAACAGCGATTTTTGACAAATGTCTCAGGATCGTAAAAAAAGAGGCTTTCATCAAGTCCCTCAATATAGCCGAGGGATCAGATGCTAGCCTCTTTTTTCCGATTTTATAACCCGTTTTTCTAGCAACTCGACTCCTTGGTACATAAGAGTCGCGAAAAACGCAATAATTAGTAGGCTTAATAGCACAAGGGTAAAATTAAATACTTGGAAACCATATATAATCATATATCCTAACCCTTTAGCGGAGACGAGAAATTCTCCGACAATGACGCCTACCCAGGAAAGTCCAACGTTTACTTTAAGTGTTGATACAATGGTTGGGAAGGAGGCAGGTAAAATTGCTTCACGAAAGATTTGGAATCGAGAGGCGTCAAATGTTTGCAGGACTTTTATATAGTTTGCATCAACTTCCTTAAAGGATGTATAAACAACAATCGTTGTAATAATAACGGAAATGATTGTTCCCATTGCTATGATAGAGACAAATCCTGGTCCTAATGCAACAATCAAAATCGGCCCTAGTGCAACCTTTGGCATTGCATTAAGAATGACTAAATATGGATCTAGAATCTTCGACAGTCTCGTAGACCACCATAACAGGGCTGCAAGTGCCGCACCGAGTAATGTACCAAGGATAAATCCTAATACTGTTTCAAAAAGTGTTACACCAATATTGGGGAGGAGAGAACCGTCATTCCATTTTGTAATGAATAAATTGAAAATTTTTGATGGTGTACTGAAAAGAAGAGGATCAATCCAAGCCCTTTGACCAGCTAATTCCCAAAGTCCGAAAAAACATAAAAAAATGAGAATCTGATAAAAACGTACCCATTTTTTTTCATTAGCTAAGCGTTGTTTATATCGATTATGGAGAAGGTCAATCATTTCATTTTGCTTCAATTTGGTCCAACTCCTTCCATATTTGCTGGAAAAGTGTTGAAAATAACGGATGCTGTCTAGCGTGAAATGGCGTTAATTCCCTTAGCTCTTTTGGGATGAGATATGTTCGATTTATACGACCTGGTCTAGCAGAAAAGACTATGACACGATCACTCATTGCAATGGCTTCACCAATATCGTGTGTGACAAGTATCGCTGTTTTTTTATATTCCTTTAGAGTTTCCACGACCAAATCTTCAAGCTTTAGCTTTGTTTGATAATCCAATGCAGAGAAGGGTTCATCGAGAAGAAGAATTTTTGGGTTTGTCGCTAAAGTACGTACTAATGCTGCTCTTTGTCGCATTCCGCCAGAAAGCTGGTTAGGATATTGGTTTCCGACATTCTCTAAACCCATTTCCTTTAACAAAGCTATCGTGTTATCTCGATTTTCTTTTGTGTTTTGATCAATAATTTTCAAGCCTAATGTGACGTTTTCCTCAATTGTCTTCCATGGAAAAAGATAATCCTGCTGAAGCATATAGCCGATTGCAGAATCGGGTTTTGTAATAAGTTTATCAGAGATTGTAACTGTCCCTTCAACTGGTTTTATAAGCCCTGCAATTATCGATAATAATGTTGTTTTGCCACAACCACTTGGGCCAAGGAAGGAGACGAATTCCCCCTCGTTGATGGAGAGTTCGATATCTTCCAGTGCCACAGTAGCTGAATCCTCTGTAAAATAGACATGATGGATATGCTTTAAAATTAAGAACGACATGTTTGTTCCTCCTTACTTCCCTGTCACTTCCTCTGCAAATGTTGTATTGACTAATGTTTCATAATCAATACGAGCAGGAAGTTCACCAGCCTCCTCCATAATATCCTGGAGATTATTCCATTCCTCTTCATCTAAAATTGGATCCTGAGCATATGAACCTTGTTCCTTATACCGTTCAATTACAGTTTCGATAATGTCTAGCTCGGTATCCTCAAATTGTGGTGCAATCGATTTTGCGACGTCTGAAGCACTATTTTCTTGAACCCATTGCTGTGCTTTATAAATCGCTGTAGTAAATTTTTTTACAGTTTCCGCATTGTCTTTTAAGTAGCTTTCCTTGCTCATAAAGGTAGTGTATGGTACCTTCCCTGACTCTGTACCAAATGAAGCAACAATATGACCTTTTCCTTCTTTTTCAAAGATACTTGCTTGTGGTTCAAATAATTGGACGAAGTCACCTGTTCCTGATGCAAATGCAGAAGGGATATTTGCGAAATCAACATTTTGAATAAGCTCAAGATCTGATTTAGGGTCGATTTTATGCTGTTTTAGCACATACTCTCCGACCATTTGTGGCATTCCACCCTTTCGCTGACCAAGGAAGGTAGTACCCTTTAATTGCTCCCACTGAAACTCTTCAATTTTTTCCCGACTAACAAGAAATGTTCCATCTGTTTCAGTTAATTGGGCAAAATTAATAATGGGATCTGTTGAGCCTTGTGCTTCAACATAAATCGACGTTTCCGAACCAACAAGGGCAATATCGGAACCGTCAGATAGGAGGGAAGTCATTGTTTTATCTCCTCCCCATGTTGTTGTTAATTCAACATCAAGACCTTCTTCTTCAAAAAAACCTTCAGAAAGGGCAACATACAATGGGGCATAAAAAATCGAATGTGTAACCTCTGCAAGGCGAACCTTTTCTGTTTGAGATTGGTTACATGCAGTAAGCGAGAAAATCATTATAAACGAGAGGAAAAGCATACCGACCCATTTTTTCATTTTCTTGACCTCCTTATGATAAGTATCAAATAATAAAACTGAAGTGATTTAATCTAGGATAAGATAGAGTATGAAAGTTCATGTAATATAATTTATGAATAATACGAAAATGTGTGAATGCCTATAGCACAAATTTGCGTTATGAAAGAGAGAGCATAAAATGAATGGAAAAATCATTGATAAGGTAAAATTTCCGTCGCCAAATCCACGAATTGAACTATCGGTTGTTACATATTTATCAAATAACCTAAAGGTAAAAGGGTTGTTAGCTGTTCCAAAGGGGAAGGGGAAATTTGAGGCTATTTTATATTTACGAGGTGGAATAAAAAGCGTTGGCATGGTCAGAGTCGGTCGAATTATTCAATTTGCCTCAGAGGGCTTTGTCGTGATGGCACCATTTTATCGTGGAAATCAAGGTGGTGAAGGTAACGAAGATTTTGCAGGAGATGATCGCTATGATGCGATTTCGGCAATTGAACTTTTAAGAGAGCACCCAATGGTTCAACAAGAGAGAATTCACCTTTTTGGATTTTCACGTGGTGGGGTTATGGCGCTAATAGCAGGAATTATGTCCAAACATATTCGTTCTGTTGTCACCTGGGGAGGGGTCTCTGATATGGTATTAACCTATATAGAGCGTGAAGACTTACGCAGAATGATGAAAAGAGTAATCGGTGGCACACCTACAAAGTTTCCTAAACGATATAAATGGCGAACACCTCTATATGAATTGGAAAAAATGAATGCCCCTGTTTTAATTATTCATGGAGTAAAAGATAAAAATGTTTCTGTCGAGCATGCCTATAGGCTAGAAAAACGCTTGAAAGAATTAGATAAGAAGGTAGAAACTTGGTATTTTGATGAATTTACACACTATTTTCCCCCTTCAATTAATCGTGAAACACTTCATCGATTATGTTTATGGATGAAAAAGCAATAAGTTCTTTGTTCTATGTAGACAAGAATGCTATCATTTATTTATAGGTATGTAATTAAAAGGAGGTTTTCATTATGGGTATGCCCGTAGAATTTAACACGATGATCGTGACAAAAGGAAACGAAAAACGCTTGGAGGAAAATTTGTTTGTATTAACAAAAGACGGGTATCGTATTTATCCTATTGATATTCCTATTGAGGTCAGAAAAACAAAACATGGTGAAATATCAGGTGAAGCCATTGTTGAAAAATTAGAACTCCATAATAATCAGACAAATGTTACGTACCGTTTAGTAGCCTTAAATTCAACGAACTAAAATAAATACAGGGGATGATTTTTCATCCTTTTTTTGTCTTTCTAGTATAGATAAACTTTTCTTTCATGTTCAAAAGCTGATAAAAAGGCTCATAATTTCATGTATTGATGGGCATGATGAACATGTAGATAAAAGAATCTAAGCCATTAGGAATATGAATTTTATAATCATAGCAATTTCATGTTGAGATGTTCTTATTCTACTTTTATTCTTGACAGTTTGCGATCCAGTACGCTATGATATGACCTTGAACGGATTCTCTTATCCCGAGCTGGTGGAGGGACAGGCCCTATGAAACCCAGCAACCTGCTATCAATGAAAGTAGGACAGTGCAAGCTTAATCAAACTCATACAATTTTGAATGAGAAATTTGCACTTGTTACTGACACTTTCCGATGCAAAGGTGCTAACCTGAGCAAGGCGAAAGCCCTTGATCGATAAGAGCGAAAGGCGATGAACGATACAAAACCTTTCCTCACAGGGGAAAGGTTTTTTTGCTAACAGATTAATTTTACCTAAAGAACAATATGTGGTAAAGATACATAATATTTCTGTTCACAAAACATCCCAACGTGATTTCTTGTAAAAGTGTTTCATTTAAACATCCTTATCATAGGTGTTTAGGTTACTTTACTTAGGGAAGAGTTCCGGCTCAAATGATGATAACCGAATATATGAGGAGGAAGCATTAAATTATGACTAAAAAACGTCTTTTTACTTCTGAGTCAGTTACAGAAGGACACCCAGATAAGATTTGTGACCAAATTTCTGATTCAATCCTTGATGCAATTATTGAAAAGGACCCAAATGCACGTGTTGCTTGTGAAACATCAGTTACGACTGGATTAGTATTAGTTGCAGGTGAAATTACAACTAGTACTTATGTAGATATTCCTAAAATTGTTCGAGAAACGATTAAAGGAATTGGTTATACTCGTGCAAAATATGGCTTTGATGCTGAAACATGTGCTGTATTAACTTCTATTGATGAACAATCTGCAGATATTGCACTTGGGGTTGACAAAGCACTTGAGGCGCGTGAAGGTCAAATGTCAGATGAAGAAATCGAAGCTATTGGAGCTGGTGACCAAGGATTAATGTTTGGTTTTGCTTGTAATGAAACAAAGGAATTAATGCCACTACCTATTTCATTAGCTCACAAGCTTTCTCGTCGTTTAACTGAGGTTCGTAAAGAGGAGATTCTTCCATATTTACGTCCAGATGGAAAAACCCAAGTAACTGTAGAATATGATGAGAATGATAAGCCAGTTCGGATCGATACAATTGTTATATCAACACAGCATCATCCAGAAATTTCACTGGAACAAATTCAACGAAATGTTAAGGAATATGTTATCAATCCAGTAGTTCCTGCTGAATTAATTGATGAAAATACAAAGTATTTTATTAATCCAACCGGACGTTTTGTTATCGGTGGGCCACAAGGAGATGCTGGTTTAACAGGACGTAAAATCATCGTTGATACGTATGGTGGATATGCACGTCACGGTGGTGGTGCTTTCTCTGGTAAAGATGCAACAAAGGTTGACCGTTCAGCTGCTTATGCTGCTAGATATGTTGCGAAAAACATTGTCGCGTCTGGTTTAGCTGAAAAATGTGAGGTTCAATTAGCATATGCAATCGGAGTTGCTCAGCCTGTATCAATTTCAATTGATACATTTGGAACGGGGAAAGTATCTGAAGACGTATTAGTTGAAGTGGTGCGTAGTAACTTTGATTTACGCCCAGCAGGTATTATTAAAATGCTTGATTTAAGACGTCCTATTTATAAGCAAACAGCTGCATACGGTCATTTTGGTCGTCTTGATCTCGATCTTCCTTGGGAAAGAACAGATAAGGCAGAAACTTTAAAACAACAAGCGTTGCGATAATTTTCTCTAATTTAATCTCTCTAAAATTGGTAAAGGCCTGATGATAAATCCATCAGGCCTCGATTTTTTTGATAAGGATCGTAAATCCATGAAACCATATAACTCTTGTAGTAAAACGTAGCAAAAGAATAAAAATGTGAAAAAATGATGAAGAAGGAAAGAGACGGAAGCATCTATTTTAGAAACAGATTATAATTAATGGAGTATATGAATGGAGGTAAAATGAAATGAAGCAATATATTCAATGGTTGTTTGTCTTTATCCTTGCTTTGCTTATTAGTGGATGTGGTCAAGCAGAAGACCATAGCAATCATCAAGTTGAAGAGGATGGAGAATTAAAGGAACCGAAAGTTGAAATTAAAGTTACTGAGAAAGCTAACAAAGGTGAAACTGTACCTATTTCAGCTACTGTTTATTACGGAGATGAGTTAGTTGATGACGCGAAAGTAACTTTTGAAATTAAACGTGGAGAAGCTTCAGAGGAAATCGAAGCAGAATTAGGCAAAAAAGGTACATATGGGATTAAATATCAATTTGTTGAGGATGGCACATATACAATTATTGCCCATACAGATGTTAGAAAATTACATACAATGCCTCAAACGACGATACAAATTGGAGATGGTGATGATACATCAACTCAGGAAGAAACGGACGAACATGAGGCACATTCACATTAATGAAGCGGTGGAGAAAAAATTTCTCCCCTTTTTTGCTGAAATATAGAATTTTTTTCCGAAATTTGAATTTTTTTGCAACATTTTTTGAATACCATTCGTCTCACAAATAAACGTTAATTTTTTTATATTTAATGGGAATGGTTGTGAGAATATGTGTGGGTTTGTAGGTGGACTTTATTACGAAGAAACTGCAGTAGGTTCTTATCGAAATGGTTTATTTCAACAGGCGAATGACTTAATCTATCATCGCGGTCCTGATGATAAAGGGTATTACCATGATAGTCATATGTCGATGGCTTTCCGTAGACTAAGCATTATTGATATTGAAAATGGCCATCAACCATTTCGATATGATAATGGAAGGTATATGATTGTTTTCAATGGTGAGATCTATAATCATACTGAACTGCGCGAATGGCTAAAGCAAATAGGGGTTGATTGCGAGACGAATAGTGACACAGAGGTACTAGTTGCTCTTTATGCAACAATTGGGAGCGAAGTTGTAGAGCGAATTCGCGGAATGTTTTCTTTTCTAATTTGGGATTCTGTTGAGAAGACGCTGTTTGGTGCACGCGATCATTTTGGAATTAAACCACTTTATTATATGGATAGACAGGATGGGTTATTTTTTGCCTCTGAGAATAAAAGCCTGTTACCGTTTATTAACAGCTATCAATTAAATGAACAGTCATTACAGCATTATTTTGCATTTCAATATGTACCTGAACCATCGACAATGGATACAATTATCCAAAAGATACCTCCAGGTCACTACTTTGTGAAAAACATTAATGAAAAGGGGCTTAAGCTTACTCCTTATTTTAAGCCGCGTCTACAGCCAAAGTCTTTCACACATGAAGTAGATGAGATGAAGAAGATTCGCAAGACATTGACAGAATCAGTTGAAAAACATATGCGCAGTGATGTACCTGTTGGGGCATTTCTATCAGGTGGTGTTGATTCTACGATTATTGTGTCACTTGCGAAACGAATTCAACCTAAACTAAAAACGTTTACAGTTGGATTTGAATATGAGAAGTATAGTGAAGTAGATGTTGCTAGGAAAACAGCTGATATTCTTGGAACTGATCATACAACAGTTTTAATTCAACCAGATGAGTTTATAAAGGAGCTCCCACAAATTATTTGGCATATGGATGATCCTGTTGCAGATCCTGCAGCAATTCCTTTATATTTTATTGCTCGTGAAGCGAGAAAAAATGTAACCGTTGTATTATCAGGTGAAGGTGCTGATGAATTGTTTGCTGGATATAATATTTATAAAGAACCATCCGATTTAGCTATGTGGCGATACATTCCTTCTATGATGAAAAAAATCCTTTTATCCTCTTCAAGTCGTATACCAGATGGGGTGAAAGGCAAAAGCTTTATTTATCGTGGCTGTACAAGCATATCTGACCGTTATATCGGAAATGCACATATTTTTAAAGAGCTTGATATGGCCCAGTTATTTAAATTCTCTTTAACGACAAACTTTCATCATGTAACAGAACCGATATTTAAGACTTTGGGAGATTTAGATGATGTGGCAAAAATGCAGGCTATTGATTTACATACATGGCTAAGAGGCGACATTTTAACAAAGGCAGATCGAATGACAATGGCGAATTCGCTAGAACTTAGGGTGCCATTTCTTGATAAAGAGGTATTTCAGGTAGCATCTAAACTTCCTACTTCATCTAAGATCAATAATGGAGAGACAAAATGGATTCTTCGTGAGGCATTTAAGGAGCTGATTCCAGAGCATATCGTAAATCGGAGAAAGCTAGGCTTTCCTGTTCCGATTCGAATTTGGCTGAAAAATGAGCTTTATGATTGGACTGTTACTTTAGTGAATGATAGTCCAACTGACAATATATTAAACAAGCAGTATATTAAACAATTGTTAAGTGATCATGCAAAAGGAAAAAATGACAATAGCCGAAAGCTATGGACTGTTATTACCTTCCTATTATGGCATCGGCAATTTATTGAAGGGCAAGTTCCTGATGCCGTTCGAAATTCACAAAAAGGAACCTTTGTTTCTGAACCTGATAAAAAAACAGAAGCATTAATCTAATTGGACAGACATTAGCCATTATATTTTTTCATAAAGTTAAAGAAGGCTTTTCCTCGGATAGCAGCCTTCTTTTTTTATGGAAAGGAAAGGAGTATTATTTCTCTGAAAAACGTAGTTAGATTTGACAATATTACAAATTTTTAGGTGGCTTATAGAAAAATAATGATAAAATAGTTTTTGTTGGGACTTTTACGTCAAAGGAGGATTTTTACAAATGAATGAACAGTTTAATAAGCCAAAAGGGTTTGGTGACATATTAGATTTTACGTTTCGACTTGCAAAAAATCGATTTGTAGATTTCTTTTTCATTTTATTATTTCTAATTGGACCGATTTATTTAATACAGGCTATTATCTTATTAATTGGCGGAACTAGTTTTTTCCGAGAAGATATTTTTGAAGGGTTTTGGTATGAACAGGTACTTTTGGAGCTTGAAAGCACCGGTTATGTTGATGCTAGCATGATCAGTTTAGGAGTAGGATATTTAATTCTCTTATTGTTAGGTGCCATTTTGTTACCAGTCGCACAGGCAGCCATTATTTTAGCAGTTAATCATATTAGAAAAAATGAAGAATTTACGGTGGGTTTTGTTATAAAGGCAGCATTCGTAAGATTTTTCCCATTACTAGGAAGCAGTATTTTATTTGGACTTATTTTATTCGGTTTAGCAATTATTCCATTTTTTATTACGACATTTTTGACTGGATTTGGGGTTGTTATTAACCCTGTTGTTGGGGTTTTGCTAGGTATTGTTTTATTTTTAGGCTGTGCTGTTGGATATATATATTTAATGGCAAGATGGAGCTTTTATTTTGCTTCTGTTACATTGAAGGAAGGATCCCCTGGTTTCGGAAGAAGTTGGCGATTAACGAGTAAACGAACATGGGTAATCATCGGACTTTATATTATTTTTATGCTTATTATGATGAGTGTTAGCTATGCTGTTGAATTTTCTGTTGCTCTTCTTCTTGGCGGTAGTGTGCTTCAATCAATGATCGTCAATATTGTCACATTATTAACGACAATGATTTTCTCTGTTGGATATGCTGTCATGTATTTCGACTTGAAGCTTAGATATGATGCGGATGATTTAAAAGAAATGATTGAAGAATATAAATAAAAGTTAATAGGAAATGAGGAAATTTATCGAGAAATTTCCTCCTACCTATATAATCTACAGATAAGATTTAGAGATTAATTGTTAAATAGGTAGAAAGCGAATAAGGGGGGGGTTGCATGTTAAATGAGGATCAAGCTAGAAATGAATTAGAAAATATCTTGAATAGCAGAGAGTACAAAGTATATGAAGAAAAGCCAAAAAATATATTTGAGCAATGGTGGGACGACCTTAATGAATGGTTTATAGACTTTCTTAATAGTATGTTTCCTTCTATTGAACCATCGAAGGATTATTCTGGAACCATTTTAATGATGAACATCGTTATCACGATTTTATTATTGCTCCTTCTTGTTACCCTTTTAATACGAAACCGCAATCGAAAAAAATCATTCCATTCGCATAAGCCTTTGCAATCAATAAATGAAATTGATTGGTCATATCAGATGCATTTATCAGAAGCTTTGAAGCAAGAAGGGCAAAAAGAGTACAAGCTTTCAACACGTCATCTCTTCCTTGCATTATTACTCTATTTTCATGAAAGGGAATGGCTAGTAGCGAGGATATGGAAAACGAACTGGGAGTATTATGATGAACTAAAAAGTGTAAATCAGAAGTGGGCAGAGCAATTTTATCATTTAGCTCTCATCTTTGATGAAGCGACGTATGGAGAAAAAAGCATTACGAAAGAAGAATATGAGCGGTTTAAAAAAGAAGCTATGAAATGGTTAGGTGATAACCGAGAGGAAAAGAAAAATGGGTAGCATCATTAATGGGAAAGGAGGAATAACAGGAATTGCAAACATTATTTTCAAATAAACGCAAATGGATATTACTTTCGCTCCTCATCCTGATTATTATGATAAGCAGCTATGTGATCAGTTCTGAAAAGCCAAAGAATTACCCGAGTTATGTTTCACATTCTCCTTCTCCAACTGGTGTGAAGGCATTTTATACATATTTAGATAAAGAAGTTGGTTCAGTAAGTCGATGGTCACTTCCTCCAAATTTGTTACCAAAGGATGAGGCAAATCAATTAGTAGTCATGCTCGAGCCATCTGTAACACCAAATTCCGATGAAATGAACGAATACATTGAATTTATGGAAGCGGGAAATACCATTCTATTATTTCAAGAAAACCCGCGAGATATTTTTGATTTGGCTATCCATTTCCATGCAGTTGCTGAGTCTGATAACCAATTAATCATTGGTCAGGATGGAAGAGAATATGAATCAGAGCTACATACGGATGTGTTTTTACAACCGAACGAAGAGGATGAAGTGTTATTACATAATCAAGCTGGTTTGGCTGTAGCCTTAAAAAGACAATATGGAAATGGTCAACTAATTGTTGCGAATAATCCTAATTGGATGCTGAATGAACATATTTTATCAGCGGACCATCTGCCCTTATTGATTACGTTATTTAATGAAATAGATGCAAACAAGATTTACTTTAATGAATACATTCATGGTGAGCAAGATACATCGATATTCAATGTATATCCAAAATGGTTTTTGTTACTTATTATTCAAGGTAGTATTCTTATTTGCTTGCTGCTCTGGATACGTGGAAAACGTTTTGGGTTTAGTATGATTCCTCGTGAAGAAACGGTTCGCTTTAGTGATGAAAGAATAAGAGCGCTTGCCTCTTGGCATTTAAAGAGTCAACGATATCATGATTCCCTTCAAATTCAGGCTGATTATGTAAAGCTTTTATTACAGGAAAGATGGGGGATTTCATACAATCGGAGCTGGCTTGAAATAGAAGATAGTCTTGAAAGAAAATGGAGAAATGTTTCGAAACCAACGATACATCAGTTTGTTACTGAACTATCGAATTTATTAAATGAAGAGAAAATATCTAAATATGATTATGTATTATGGTCTAAAAAACTAGAACAACTTAGGAAAGAGGTGGAGGAAGGATGAATAGCAAACTCACATCCTTATTAGAGCAATATGAAAAGCAAATAAAGGGGCAAACCCAAAATATTAGACTTTTACTTTCCTCTGTGCTAGCAGGCGGACATGTTTTATTAGAAGGTGTCCCAGGTACAGGGAAAACACAGATGGTTAAAACACTTTCAAGTTTAATAGGGGGCACATTTACACGAATTCAATTTACGCCAGATTTGCTTCCAAGTGATATTACAGGTAGTACGATTTATAACATGAAGGACAGTTCATTTCAAACGCTAAAGGGTCCGATCTTTACGAATATTCTATTAGCGGATGAAATTAATCGTACTCCTGCAAAAACACAAGCAGCTTTATTGGAAGCGATGGAGGAAAAGCAAGTTACAATCCAAGGTGAAACATATTCCTTACCAGAAGTATTCTTTGTTGTAGCAACGCAAAACCCAATTGAATTCGAAGGTACATATCCACTGCCTGAAGCACAACAAGATCGTTTTCTATTCAAATTACAAATAGATTTTCCTTCACTAGAAGAAGAGATTAATGTTTTAAAGCATGTTATCGAGAACAAGGAGAATCAAGAGCAATTAAATCCTGTTATAGATCTAGACGAGTTTTTAACAATAAAGAGGGAAATTGAGCAAATTACGATAGGGGATAGTGTATTAGATTATATCGTAAAGCTTGTTCGTAGAACTAGAGAAACAGATGTATTACGGTTTGGTGCAAGTACTCGTGCAGCGATCTCAATTGGAAGAGCCGGAAAAGCATGGGCATATTTATCTGGACGAGATTATGTAACACCAGATGATATTAAGATGGTTGCTAAGCCTGGACTAAGACATCGTATTCAATTATCTCCGCATGTAGAATTGGAGGGAGCAACCGTTGACCAAATCATTGAAGAGCTTGTGGGGTCGATTCCTGTTCCAAGATAGAGGAATATTACCTACGAAGCGGTTAGCGCTTTTCTTTTTATGCTTATCTGTCCTATTTTTGCTCGGTTCATTTTGGAATATATCGTGGATATTCGTTATTTTTTTGAATGTGATATTTTTTCTTTTAAGCTTTATCGATTTACTCTATTCACCTAAAAAAACTGAATTGCATTTTAGGCGCTCAATTCCGAAAGAAATGGAAAGAGGATTAACCTATCAAGTAGAAATCTTGATCAATAATGCATCAAATTATCCGTTTTACTTTCGGTTTGTTGATGGAATTCCACAATCCTTTAAAAGGGATCAATTTCCGTTCAAAGGGAAATTGAGCGGGCAAACAAGCGGAATAGCTACATATGAAACTGTAGCACCAGTTCGAGGAAAGTATAATATTGAAAAGCTCTATTTTCGTTATAAAAGTACATTTGGATTATGGGAGAAACAAGTAACTCTGGAGCTTAAAGATGAGCTTAAAGTGATACCTGATTTAACAGAAACAAAAAGTTATTTAGAGGATGCTCAAAAGTTTTTACTACATGAAGGGATAAAAATCCGTAAACATTTAAGTGGAGCCGGAGAGTTTACAAAGGTTCGTAGCTTTGTAGTTGGTGATGATCCGCGGAAAATTAATTGGAGACAAACAGCAAAACTTCAAGAGGTCATGACAAATGAATACGAACCTGAGCATGGAAAATATGTAACAATTTTAATTGATTGTGGAAGAATGATGGGTGCTGAGTTAAGAGAAACAAATAGGCTAGAAAAGGCTGTAGAAGCCTCGTTAACCGTTGCAGCAGCAGCCCTGCAAAAAGGCGATTATGTCTCAATTCTCGTGTTTTCCAGGGATATCAAAGTATATGTTCCTCCAGCTAAAGGGATTGCCCATTTGCAAACAATTCTTCAAGCAGTCTATGATGTTCAGGTTGATCAAGCTGAATCTAATTATGCAGCTGTTTTTACTTATTTACAATCACTTCAGAAAAAGCGTAGTTTTATTATGTTATTTAGCGATATACGAACGTTTTTGTATGAAGAAAGTGCACTTATCTATTTAAAAAGAATTAGACAGCGTCATTATTTCTTAATGATCGGGATTGAGGATGAATTGATTAAAAAGAAAATAAGACTACAGCCAATAGATATTGAGCATGCGATGGTAAAAAGTATTGCACAGCAGCAAATGCTCATGACAAAAAGGGAAAAAGTGAAATGGGAAAAACAAGGCCTCCAAATGTTGGAGGCAAAGGAAGACAAGTTAGCTACAGTAGCTGTTTCTCAGTATATTGACATTATGAATCGAGGGCTTCTGTAGCAGCTCTTCTTTTTTGTAGAAGCTGATTTCCGATAAACAAATAAACGATTAATGCAATAATTGTTACAAATGCAACAAAGTACTTAGCTTCTAGTGGAATATTTGCAGGAGTAATAAATCCTTCAATAATTGCTGCGATAACAAATAAAGGAATTGTTCCTAACAAAAGCTGAACAGAACGTTTTGCCTGTAGTTTGAGATGAAACGTTCTTGAATAAGGGCCTGGTACAAGAAGCTTGTATCCCATTACCAAGCCGGCACCACCTGCAATAAAGATAGCAGTTAATTCAATCATTCCATGTGGGACAATATATGCCCAAAATTCATACATCATTCCGTGCTGATAGAATACTGCTGCAAGTGCACCGATAATGATTCCATTATAAAGTAATAAATAAACGGTAAAAATGCCAAACGTAATTCCACTAGCAAAAGCTAAAATGGCAACTTGAATATTATTTATCATAATTTCGGCAGACATCGTAGGTGCATCGACCTGGCCCTCTCCAAGCTGATCGGGATTTATCCCATAAGCTATATCAGCTGGAAGAATTGAATAAAGATTAAGTGAGTCGTTCATTACCGCAGCATAGCTACCAATACCACCAAGGGTGAAGATGAGCATAGCGATAAAGCTAAACTTCCACTGAGCAATAAATAAACCAATGAATGTGGTGCTAAAGAAATGCTGAATTTGTTTTAAACTAGAAATTTGATCTTTGTACAGTAAATTATGTGCTTTTGAGACAAGTCCATTTAAATAAGGAGTTACTTCTTCATTTGGAAAGTATGTCTGACTGTATGAAAGATGCTGTGCTGACTTTTGGTATAGACGATTAAATCGCTCGATCGTTTTGCTTGTAGCAGTCCGTTTATTTTTATGTAAGTTTGTAATCATATTTTCAAGCTCTTTCCATTCATCACGATGTTGCTTTACAAATTGCTTTATATTCATTATGGACACCTTCTTATTTTCGGATTGACTAGAAAAAAATGGTCTCTTTATATTATAGTAATTTTATAGAAAAATAGGAATAAGAACAGGTAAATATAACCAAAAAGAGGTGATGGTTATGCAACAAGAACAAATAAATATTAAAACACCAGAATTTGTTTCACTTCAATTTCAAACTGCAGGGCTTGGGAGTCGAGCAGCTGCATTTTTAATTGACTATATTATTTTATCACTAGTAAACATTATTATAATCGTCGGATTAGTTTTTTCTTTATTGGGCACTAGTTCACTCGATACGGTTATTTTTGAGGAAACATTCACATTTCAAATAGCTATAGCATTAATTCTACTCTTTCTCTTAAACTCTAGTTATTTTGTAGTTCTGGAATATTTTTCAGGAGGAAAAACGCTTGGCAAACGAATAGTTGGTATTCGTGTTATTCAAGACAATGGTCATAGCTTAACACTATTATCAAGTATCATTCGGAATTTATTAAGATTTATTGATTCTTTACCAATGTATTATTTAGTGGGGATTTGCATGGTTTTTTTTCATGCGAAAAATAAACGGATCGGAGACCTTGTTGCCGGAACGGTTGTCGTCCATGAAAGACGAAGAAAGAAAGCAAAAAGGCTAACAAATGTAGAGAAAGAAATAAATAGAAGAGGAATAACTAAGGAAGACTTAGTGATTGAAGATTGGCTTTTTCGCTCTTTGGGGACAAAGGAATGGAATCTTGTTAAAACCTATTGTCATCGTTTCGTTCAACTACCTTCAACTCAAAGGAATGAACTAACGAATGAAGTCGCAAAAATTATTTTTCCTAAAATTGACATTTCGTTAGAGGGAAAACAGATTCATGAGCTCGAGAATACATTATTTATTCTCTACTTAAAGTTAAAAGAGGAGTGGGAAATCGAATTATAACGATTAAGAAACAGCTGAAAGGCTGTTTTTTTATTGTGGTTTCGAAAACCCCCTGCTATGCTGGGGGTTCTAAAGAGCTTCAAGCGTGGTATTAGGTATTAAAAAACCTCACTTCACATGGTAGGATAAAGTTGGTTTCCCGACCACTT
>NZ_JBQENT010000062.1:0-24274 GCF_052044855.1 Metabacillus sp. 22489 | reverse complement strand
CCCAATGTTGGTGTTTATCAAAAAATATTCTTCTCAATATATTGGTCTCCATAAAATGAAAATACCACAGCTTAAATGACTGTGGTAGACCCAAATTTTTATACTTTCTTATCTTTTAAGAAAAGCGCAAGCGCCTTGATCAGCCCCGACAAGCATAAGGCGATTTGGAATAGAAGGCGTTCTTTGCCTTCAATTCCAAATTGACTTATGACCTCGAGGGGCTAGGCGCTGGAGCTAGACACTAAAACTAAGTTCAAAATGTTATACTTTCTTACCTTGCAAAAAAGGATACCTTATCACAAGGCCATTGCAACGCAATGGGCTTAATGATAAAGGTATCCTTTTTAGCCGTATCAAGATTATTTATTAACTTCCTCACGTTTTGATTGCTCGATCCATTCTTCAAGCTTATCTTTTAACGTATTGAATCCTTGTGGAGTTTCTGTTTCTGTTTTCACAGTCGCTTGACGCTTTTTAGGCTTTCTTGGTGCTTCCTTCTTTTCTTCAACAGGTGCTTCTTGAGTTGCACGAATTGATAAGCTGATTTTTCCTGTATTTTCGTCAATAGAAAGGACTTTTACTTGAACTTCATCATTTAATTTTAAATGCTCGTTAACATCCTTTACAAACCCGTGAGTAATTTCTGAAATGTGAACTAAACCTTGTGTTTCCTCGTCAAGAGCTACGAATGCTCCGTATGGTTGAATTCCTGTTACTTTACCCGTATGCACACTACCTACTTCATATTTTGTTGTCATGATAACACTCCTAATTTCTTATATTTATATGTCCATTTATACGCAATATAAAATTATACCACAACAATAGGTATAATTCAAAAAGATTTATTGTCTTTCATTAGTATACCCAATGTCTCTATAACAATAACGTAAGGAGCGCCACTTTGGGCGCTCCTCTTTAGGAAGATGGTGGATAGACAATTTTGTCAAAGTCATTTTCGTCTTTTTGTGTTTGCAATATGAGCTTTCCTCCATCACTTGTAAAGTAAATGTTAATGATTTGTCCGTTTAGTTGATTTTCCTGATTTACATATACAAGATCATTTAATAATTTATCATTCTCTACTTGCCATGTGATCATTTCAGCTTTAAATGTATTGAAATCAGGCAGTGTGGCATCCTTCCCATTATATGAGAGAGCATAGGCTGTCTCGTAATCCTTCTGCGTAAGGGCATATAGGTAAATTCTTACAATTGTTAATTCATAAGTTCCCTTATCTGCTATTATTCCTTCTAATGTTTTAATATCCTTACTTGCTTTAAACTCCTTATATCTTTGCTTCAAATTTTCAGTCAATGGCAGCAAAGACATCGGTTCATTATAAGAGATTGGTTTTAATTCGTCTGGAATTGTCGAAATAATTTCCATCTTTAGTTCTTCATTGTTTAATACTTTATTTGAGGTACGATATTGTAAAGTCTTTTTCACTAACTTAGTTGTTAAAGTACCTGGATATTGTGTTGTAAATTTCTTTAACATTTCTATATCTATATAAAATAAAAAATGTGGCAATACAGCATGATATACCTTTTTTAAATCCTCTTTATTTCTAAAGTTCTCATTATCTAATATAAATGTTTCAAGATGGGCAATGTTCTTTAGCATAGTTTCATCAAGATAAAGCTCATTTGATATTTCTAGTACTTCTTGGACATAGTCTTTTAAATATAAATAGCTTTCCAATTCCTCGCTAATTTGGCCTGTAAAATCTTTTAAAATTTTATCCAAATTCATTTGAATTGAAATACTTCCCTCGCCCTCTAAATAAAAACTATATCCATAGGTCACTAAACGATCTGTAAATTCCGTAAATTCATTTGGAGCTGCTACAGAAACATTTTTACTATTTAATTCATCAATAGCATCTTTTGTTGGCATTATAACCTCTCTATTGTATTCAAGCCTCCACTTACTAATGAAGTTTTCACTCATAGCATCTAATTTATCTAAGTAATCTAAAATAAAATCATCCTGGAGAGGTTCGTTATCCTCTACCTTCTTTTTTATATATGCATATTCCTCATTTGGTAAGGAAACTCTTCGATTAATTTCTTCTTCGACCTTTTCCATATATGTTTTAAATTCTTTTTCGTTTTTATAGCTGCTTCTTTCCTCAAATCTATCAACTGTCTCTTCAACATCCTGGATAAACCGGTACTGTTCGACTTGATCAAAATCAAGCTTTTCTCCCAGTTCATCGACCTTTCGTTCATAAAGGCCGCGAATTTCATTTTTAGCCGACTCTACTTGTTCTGCTGTAATCTTGGCAGAATTCTTCTCTTTTTTTTCGATAATCAGGCTATTTTGTGAAATAAGTTGCCCGCCAATTAATCCACCTAAGAGTAATACTCCTATGAAAGAAGCGACATATGGAAGTTTAAACGTTTTTCTTTTCTTAGGCTTCTCCTGCTGAACGATACGCTTCATTATTGCAGCTGGAGCTGATTTTGTCGGGATGTTTTCATAGGATTTCTTTAATTGGTTCATCCGTTCTTCAAATTGTTTATCATCCATGAATGTCACCTTCCTTCTGATTTTGCTCTTGAATTAGTTTTTTTAGCATCGTCTTCCCACGTAAAATTCGCGTCTTAACTGTTGATAATGTTACCCCCATTATTTCCGCTATTTCCTCATATTTTTTTTCATGAAAATAAAATAGAATGATCGGAACACGGTATTTTTCATCTAGCATTTGGATGGCTATATGCAGCGTTCGATCCTCTTCATTTTGGATCACTGCTGATTCAATTTCGACATAGTCATCCTTTTTCGTATTTTGTTGAATTTTAAATACTTTACGGATGTTTGATTGACGCTTTCTTGCAAAATCTCGGGTAACATTTAGCGTTATTTTATATAACCACGTTGAAAATTTTGCTTTTGAGAATTGATCAAGAAAACGGTAGACACGAATGAATACTTCCTGTGTAATATCCTCTATTTCATCATGGCGATTGCCTAATTGATAGGCGAATCTTTCAACAGTCGGATAGTACATTTCCACTAGTTGCCCAAATGCAACCATATTCCCTTGTTGCGCCCTTTTTATTAGCTCTTCCTCTGTCATTCGTCTACCCCCCTTTTTTCTACATATTAAACGGAACTTGCAACTAAATTGTTTCATAGGAGTACATTTTGAAGAATATATATAAGAGGAGCATGTGGAATTTCTGGATATGTTGTTTAAAACAAACAAAAAAGGGGAATAAATACTAGCATAAGGCTTTCTAGTATTCCCCCTTTTGTTTCTCTATATGGCTGGCCAATATTTGGTCAGCTTTTTTTTGCTATTAAGATCGGCTTTGAACAAAGCGTTGCATTCTTTTTAGTGCTTCTTGGAGCTGGTCAAGTGATGATGCATAGGAACAACGCACATAGCCTTCACCGCTTTCCCCAAATACACTACCAGGAACAACCGCAACCTTTTCTTCTTTTAACAATTGCTCAGCAAATTCCTCTGAAGTGAGATTTGTACTTTGAATTGATGGGAATGCATAGAACGCACCACCAGGAACATGACATGTTAAACCAATATCATTTAATGCACTAACAAATAAATTGCGGCGCTGTTTATAGCTTTTCTTCATATGAAGAACATCCTCTTTGCCATTTTTCATCGCCTCAATTGCAGCATATTGTGCCATTGTCGGTGCACACATCATTGAATATTGATGGATTTTTAACATTGCGCTTAAAAACTCTGGACGTGCAGCAACATAGCCTAAACGCCACCCTGTCATCGCAAATCCTTTTGAAAAACCAGAGATGAGCAATGTTCGATCAGCCATTCCTTCAATAGAAACAAAGCTTGAGTATGCTTCATCATACGTTAGCTCAGCATAAATTTCATCTGAAATTACAAGCAAATCGTACTTCTCAATGATACTCGCAATTTTCGTTAGTTCTTCTTTATTTAAAAGCGTTCCAGTCGGGTTATTCGGTGAACATAAAATAATCGCTTTTGTTTTGTTCGTTATTGCTTCTTCTAGCTCATCTGGCTGAAGCTTGAATTCCATTTCTCCTCTTGTGTGAATCGGAACAGGTACACCGCCTGCTAACGAAACGAGAGCAGCATAGGAGACAAAGCTCGGCTCAATGACAATTACTTCATCACCAGGATTAATAATCGCTCTTAATGCAAGGTCAAGCGCCTGACTCGCACCAACGGTTACTAATAGCTCAGTTTCGGGATCATATTGAACTGTTGTTGTCTCTTGCAAATAAGCACTAATTTCTCTTCTTAATTCTAATAGACCAGCATTAGCTGTATAGGATGTATAGCCTTGCTCAAGTGAAAGAATACATGCTTCCCTAATATTCCATGAGGTAACAAAATCAGGCTCACCTACCCCTAACGAGATGACACCTTCCATACCTGCTGCTAAATCAAAAAACTTACGAATTCCTGAAGGTTTTAAATCTTTGACTGAACTTGAGAGGTAATGTGATGTTTCAATCATGGGGACACCACAATTCTCTTATCCTCATCATCTTGCTCAAATATTGTGCCATCATGCTTATATTTTTTTAAGATAAAATGAGTTGTAGTTGATAAGACAGAGTCTAATGTCGAAAGTTTCTCTGATACAAATTGAGCAATTGCAGACATCGATTTACCTTCTATAATAACGGACAGGTCGTAAGCTCCTGACATTAAATAAACAGATTTCACTTCATTAAAACGATAGATACGACTTGCGATTTCATCGAATCCGACACCACGCTTAGGCTGAACCTTTACATCAATCATCGCTTTAACACCTTCATGGCCATCAACCTTTCGCCAGTTCACTTGTGCAGTATAATCAACAATAATGCGTTGGTCTTCAAGGTTTTTTATAATTTTTTTCGTTTCTTCCTCAGTTAAATCAATCATTTTGGCGATTTGTTCCGCAGATAAGCGACAGTCATTTTCTAAGATTTCTAAAATCTCGACTTCCTTGTCTGTAAACTTCATTTTCACCACTCCCACTTTTCAAATCTTCAGATAATTATACCACTTAAAAATCCTTTTTCCTACGATTAGACAAAAGAATTACGGGTAAGTTTTTACAGGTGTTTTTTCCTTATGCTAAGCTAAAACTAACAACAATTAGTGGATTATTTTTCATCCACCTGCTCTGGGCTCTTATAAGCTACCCTTCCTTTATTCCATTTTGTTAGCCCGTAAGAATTATGATATTTACCTGAGTAAAACTTAATTTTATCATATATTACCATACTATTTATAGGAAAAATGGAGTGAATAATATGGAGAATCATTATTATGCAAATACAATGAAAATTCTTGGCGTAAATGTGCATTATGAGGTTTATGAAAAGGACCCATCAAAGCCAACGCTTGTCTTATTACATGGTTTCTTGTCTTCAACCTTTTGCTATCGAAAAATTATCCCTATGCTAAAGAATGAATTTAATTTGCTTGCGATCGACCTACCTCCATTTGGAAAATCAGAAAAATCAACAAGGTTTGTTCATTCCTACTCAAATATGGCAAAGCTAGTCATTCAATTAGTTGAAAGTTTGCGTATCAAAAAGGCGTTTATTTTAGGTCATTCGATGGGTGGACAAGTTTCTCTCGTAGCAGCTAAGGAAAGACCAGACTTATTCGAAAAAGTAATCCTCCTATGCAGCTCAAGCTATATGAAACGGATTAGCGGAACGTTAAAATTTGGCTCATATATACCCTATTTTTATTTAGGTATCAAACATTGGCTTGCGAAACAAGGCGTCCTAAAAAACTTATATAATGTTGTTTATGACCGTTCACTTATCGATGAAGAAATGATGCAAGGATATTTAGAGCCATTTCATGACAATGGGATATTTAGAGCTTTGAATCGAATGATTCGTGACCATGAAGGAGATTTAGCACCAGAGGAATTAAAGCGTATTGAACAGCCAAGTCTCCTCATTTGGGGAAATGAAGACAAAGTTGTGCCAGTTCATATCGGTGAAAGATTAAAAAATGATTTACCTAATTCGATCTTCTATTCATTAAAGGACACTGGACACCTAGTTCCTGAGGAGCGTCCTGAATATGTAACGGAAAAGATTCTCGACTTCTGCCATGCTAATTAAAAAAATTGCGCCTTACCTAGCCCCTAACAAGGATCAAATCCATTTACAAAAATGCTTTTAGATCAGATTGGGGCTTGGCGCGCTATATAAGTTTATCTATACTTGATAGAATATTTTCACTCCCACCAAAATATTTAAATTTCACAGCTACTCGTCTGTTTAATAAATAGTAATTGCTTCGCAAGTTTTTCACAAGTCTGGAGTGGAATGATTTCTTCAAATGAAAACTCATAAATCGCTTGAATTTTTCTAGCGAGCAGCATTACATCATCAAAGGCATACACTGCTTGTAACACATCAACAACTTCCGTTTCATAGCTTCCTTCTCCATACCCGAGCGGATCCCATTGTAGTAAGATTTCCATTAATTTAAGATTCGTTTGTTGAGCTTCCATTTTTTCACCTTTTTAAATCTTATTTTTTGCACTGTCATTGTAACATATATATGATGAAAGAGAACTATTAGAAATGTGAAAGCGCCTCGTTTAGCCTATGGCAAACAAACCGAATCAGAATAGAAGGTGCTCTATATGGGCTTGGCGTGGAGCTAGACACAAGAACAGAGTAATTAAAAAATACTTAAGCGAGGTGTGAAAGGTGAATCGATTTGATGAAATCATAAATCGAAGAGAAACAAATTCCGTAAAGTGGAATACAAAGGAAATGTTTGGTGATGAAGAAATTTTGCCAATGTGGGTAGCAGATATGGATTTTCCCGCTCCAGCTGAGGTCATCGAAGCGATTAAAAATCGAGCTGACCACGGGATATTCGGATATACGATGCCAAGAGAAGGAACAGAGAAAGCGATACGAAGCTGGTTGAAAAATCGCCATCACTGGGAAATAGAGGAGAATATCCTTACCTACAGTCCTGGAATCGTAACAGCTATTAGTATGGCGATTCAAACATATACTGGACCTGAAGACAAAATTGTCGTGCAGCCACCTGTATATTATCCTTTTTTTGAAATGGCGAAAAAGCATAAACGTGAAGTTCTTTACAACGAGCTTTTACTAAATGAGCATCATCGTTATGAAATCAATTTTGATGATTTAGAAACAAAGCTTGCAGATCCAAATACAAAAATGTTTATCCTTTGTAATCCCCATAATCCTGGAGGTAGAGTTTGGAGTAAAGAGGAATTAACGAAAATAGGGGAATTGTGTTTAAAGCATGAGGTGTTAATTATCTCAGATGATATTCACTCTGATTTATTATTATTCGGTAATGAATACACACCTATTGCATCGATTAGTAAAGAAATTGCTGACAATACAATAACATGCATTGCACCTAGTAAAACATTTAACCTTGCTGGCTTACAGGCATCTGCACTCATCATTCCGAATGGATCTCTAAGAAGAAAATTCAATTCAACTCTTCAGCTACATGGGTTATTTGGATTAAATACACTTGGAACAGATGCGATGGAAGCGGCATATAAACATGGTAATGACTGGCTTGATGAATTAATTACGTACTTAGAGGGAAATGTTGCTGAAGTAGAAAACGTTATAAACGAAAAACTGCCACAGTTAAACGTTATGAGACCTGAATCTACTTATTTAATTTGGATAGATGCTAGAAGTCTACATAAAACAGATGATGAAATAAAGGAATTACTTTATAAAAAGGGAAAATTAGCATTAGAGCCAGGTTCAAAATTTGGTGAAAACGGTGCTGGCTTCCTCCGTATGAATATCGCTTGTCCAAAGGAAACATTACAGGAAGGACTTAAACGCCTCGTTCATGCATTGACATAAGAATGCAGATGATATTCCGTTAGGATAAGTTAGGTCTGATCCTTTTCCAAAGCTTGGATGTAAAGGGTCAGACCATTTTGCAGTTATTCCTTTTCTTCACTTTTAACTGATTGTTGGAAATGCTTGTCCACTTCTCCTTCCTCTTTCTTTGATACTTTTACGATAAAACGAAAGGCAAAAAACGCTCCGATTCCAAAAATAACCATAGTGATAACTGCTGGTATATACTCTGTTTTATCCTCTGGGAAGTATAGAAATAACCCTACTATAAATTGAAGCTGCTCCATATATTCACAACCTTTCCTTATTACTATAGCAAGCTTTTCGCAAATTACAAATGTGATTCTTATTTGAACATGTTATGATGAACATATCATAAACTACTGATTAAAAGGAATGATTTTAAATGGAAGAACGCATGATTGGAGATATCGTAACTGGGATTTACAAAACAGGAAAATATATTGGGGAAATTACCGATATTCGGCCGATGCATTATCTTGTTAAAGTGAAAGCTGCTTTAAAGCATCCACAGCAAGGTGACCTACATCATCCAAAAGATGCTGATGTTCAGTTCTTTCATGAACGTCGTGCCCTAGCTTTTAATGAACAAACAAATATTCCAAAGAAAATGGTTAAGCCTTTCGATGGGGATATCCCTGACTATCAGGAATCATTAAAAAACGCATTAACCGAATTAAGAGAAGAGCTTATGCAATTGAACACTCCTTGGGCAGAGCAGTCTTTAAGCAATCTTTCTCGTTTAGAAGCAGATTATTTCCCGAATAAATGAGGCTTATATCTACTCAATAACAATATTTGTTTTAACTCTTACAATCTTCATATACAAATAATGTTATTGAGTAAGCCAAAATAACATTAATTTATAAACGAGATTCCTCTCCTTTATGTTGCATATTTACCTAAAACCTTCGTTAAATCAATTCTGTCTCCGATTGTTGGCGGTTCTGGTTTTTGCAAATAACGCTTATCCTCTTCAACGAGCTTGAATAAATGATAGGTTGTTAGAGCATCATCTAATGCGCGATGATGTTTACCTGTCGCCTTTTTCCCATAATCCTCAACAGCCTTCCAAAGGCCTGTTTGATTACGGTCTCCGAAAAATTTTTTATATTCCATCGAAAGGTCTCTACATTCACCTGTAAAAGGGAATTCCTCACCATTCATTTTGCAGTTGTGTCGGAGTACTTTCATATCCATATTCCCCCATGTAATAATCGTAGCAGGGGTATCGTTCGTATATTTTTTTAATACGGTTAATAATTCTTGAAAGGTTATACCAGAATCAATTTTAGCTTGGGAAATTTGGAGAAAGGTTTTACACCTTTCACTCAATAAAAGAAAACGATTTGGTTTTACGTAAGAGGAAAATTGGTCTTCAATTTTTTGATTACGAACAGCTACGACCCCTACTTCAATTATTTCAGGATAAAATCCAACAGGATCAGATTTCCCCTCAGGCATCGTAAACTCAAAATCAATAAATAATAATAATGGTTCTTGTCCCTCCAACCTATTTCACCCCTCTTTCTTCAACTTTCCATTTTTTATTATTATATCATCGACGCTTCTGATTAACTTCAAATTTTCGAAAAATAATGAATTATCCCTTGTCTATTTTTTACTTTTATGGACGGTTGTTTCAGTTTCATTTTGAAGCTACTATTAACTAGAAAAAGGGATAAATTAGCAAAATCAGCAAAATAATATTTCTCCCTAGTAGGGCAAGATCGGTTACAATATAGAAAAGAAACATTACGTGAGAAAGAGTGTGAATGTAATTTGAGGAGAATAGTTGGATGGGTTTGTATCATCGTTATGATTCCGATTTTCTTATTATGTGGCTTTGTTGCTGGAAAGGAATCAAAGGCCGTAAAAGGATTAGGAACCGTTTTAGATGAAAAACTCCCTTTAAGTAATGTTGAGTTATCACAAAATAGCTTTATTTTCGATAGTGAGGGTCAATTAATTTCAGAAGTGATTTCAAATCAACAAAATCGCAATTATATTGCTTATAATGATGTCCCTGATCTTGTTAAAACCATTTTTATTACATCAGAGGATCAGCGTTTTTTTGAGCATCTTGGCTTTGATCCAGCCGGGATGTTACGAGCTGTGTTTATTAATGCACAATCGCAATCTGTTGAACAAGGCGGCAGTACGATTACCCAGCAGCTAGCACGTAACGTCTATTTAAATCATGACAGAACCTATAACAGAAAGCTAAGTGAATTACTTTATTCCTATCAGCTTGAAAGAACCTTTACGAAGGAGCAAATATTCGAGGGATATTTAAATGCGATTTACTTCGGTCATGGCGCATATGGGATTGGAACAGCTGCAACCTATTATTTTAGCAAGCAATTACAGGAGTTAAACCTTGCTGAGCTAGCATTTATAAGCGCTATCCCAAACAATCCATCGTTATATGACCCAATCAAAAAATTTAATAATACTAAGCAACGCCAGGAACGATTGCTAACAATGCTGCATGAAAACGGCACTATAACAAAGCAGGAGCTTGATGAGGCAAAAGCGTATAAAATCACCTTATCAATTAAAAAGCCTGTGGATACAAATCCACACTATGTTACGTATGTCCACCAGGAATTAAAGCAATTAATTTCTGAAACAGAAGGCTTTGCGGACAGATTGGCAAATGCCAAGCAAGAAAAGGAAAAAGAAAAGATCCAAACCGAATTAACAGAGCGTGTAAATGATGTATTAAGCAAGGGCGTTATTATTTATACAGGCTTGGATACATCAATTCAAGCAAAATTAGAGCAAGCCGTTGCCACACATCTTCCTGCTCAAAATGTCCAAAGTGCTGCGGCAGTCGTTAATCACGAATCACATCACATTGTTGCTTTATATGGCGGAAAGGATTACGAAAAGTTTTCCTTTAATCGTGCTTACCAGGCATATCGACAGCCAGGCTCCGCAATAAAGCCATTATTAGACTATGCTCCATATATTGATCTAACAGGTGCAACAGCAAAATCGAAAATCGATGCGAGCGAATTTTGTAAAGGTAATTATTGTCCTGAAAATTATAGTAAACGGGATTATGGAACAGTCTCAATTGATACAGCATTAAAACATTCATATAATGCTGCAGCAGTAAGACTTTTGGACACGATCGGTATTGAAAAGGGCTTTTCCTATTTAAAGCCTTTCGGATTCAATTCGATAACTAAAGATGATTATACACATCTATCAACAGCAATCGGAGGATTTGATGTAGGTATATCTCCTTTAGAAATAACAAATGCCTATTCAACCTTTGGTAACAACGGAGCTTATTACGAAAATCACGCGATAACAAAGGTGACCGATTTATCAGGAAAAACGCTTTATGAATGGAAGGAGCAGCCTGTTCAAGTTTGGAAGGAGTCAACAAACGATGAAATGCGCTCATTGCTATCATCAGTTGTTAAAAGTGGTACAGGGCAAAAAGCGAGAGTCACCGGTGATTATGTTGGCGGAAAAACAGGAACGACAAATGATTACGCTGATATATGGTTTGTCGGTTTAAAGGACCAATATACTGCAGGAGTGTGGGTTGGTGAAGATTCTAATAGTGATGTTAGTCATCTATATCATCAAGGACCACAAATGCTTATATGGAGAGATACGATGAAATAGAAAGAGGGCTTACGATGGATAAAGAAAAACAACCGATCATTTTATTTGATGGAGTTTGTCATTTCTGTAATCAGGCTGTGCAATTCATAATTCGCCATGATAAAAAGGAGCAAACTGTATTCGCTGCTCTCCAATCACCAATTGGACAAAAATTATTATTACAATATGAGCTCCCAACAGACGAATTTGACAGCTTTATTTTCATTCATAATGGTAAGGTTTATCAAAAGTCTCAAGCGGCACTTCAATTGTGCTTACTTTTTGGAGGTGGCTGGAGGCTCCTTTATCTATTTATTATCATTCCAAGGCCAATTAGAGATGCAATTTATCATTACATTGCTAAAAACCGTTACAAATGGTTCGGTAAAGCAGACCAATGTATGCTTCCAAGCGCAAAGGTACGAAGAAGGTTTTTGTCTTAAAACAACTTAACTACAAATAAAAAAGCTGATTCCTTTGATGGAATCAGCTTTTTTACCTTCTTGCATTGCTCACAATTAAATAGGTAAGCTTGCCATGATGCTATTATATAGGCGAAAGCATATATATAAAGTACCTAGTATAAATGAAAACCAAAATAAAACATGAAATAAAACTAAACCAATTAAAGAAGCAGATGTCAATGAGCTACTAATTTTATAAACGATAAAAATAAAATAGCAAAGCGTTGCAAGCAAAAATATTCCAATAATCGCAATTGGAAATTGAACCGCAGCTAACGAAAGCGCACCAGCTACAAGATAAAACGAAGAGCCACCTCTAATTTTCGTTAAGTTTTCACCTACAATATCCTTAGAAAAAAATAATAATGACAGCTCTGTTACCGTATCAGCAATTAACTTTAATGCAGAAAAAACCATGAAATAAAGCAATGCAAATATGATAAACAACGCCAGCTTAATCCCGTTATTCGAGAAAAATTCTAGCATCCCCTCGTAAATCCCCAAAACCTGTAAATAATCGATTACGATCATAACCGTTGCAATTGATAAAGATGTGCTAAATAACAAAATCGTAATAAGTGGAAAATAGCTTGTAAAATAAGTGTTTTTCATTTTCATATAATAAGTTCCTTTATCAAATTAAATTGTAACATTATTATGAATTATAACGTTCATTTTGACAAGGTATGGAAGGGAAGTTTACGTTTTTTTACAGCAAGATAATCCCGTTGCACTCTTTCTTGTGCTTTAACGGTATTTTTTCAAACTATTATCTAATTACAAAATGCAATTGCTTTTATCAGGTTATCAAAAAATAAAACAGGATGGACCTTCCATCCTGTTAACGAGCAATTACACGAACATATTCACGTGGTTTAAATTTTTCTATTGCCTTTACTTCCTCAACTACCATTTCAGTAGGAATAGTAGTTTCATTATTTAAAAGCTGAGCAGCTGGTCCTTGTAATTCTTCGGGATCAACATAATCTCTATTCAGCTTTGCATCAACGTACCAAGCACTGCAAAACATACTTGAAAACAAACAACCGGCAACTAAAATTTTTCGTTTCGGCATGGAACCACCTCATGTTTATCATGCTCACGAAATTTTTAGAATATACAAGCTAAGAAAAATTTGTTATCATTTTTATGTTCATATGAACTCGAAATTGCGAATAAGTATGTATTATTTCATAGTCATAATGAAACTCGTGCATAATACACAAATAGGATCGTTTAGTAAACTGACTCATTTAGCTGTTAATTTGATTATTTCAAATAATAAAAAAGAATCTATTATTTCTTTAGGTTGAAAGACCTCTCATAAATAAAGAATAGAGATGATTTTATAAGGAGGTTTGCATTTTATGACATTACTACATTTGGCTATCATAGCCCCTTTTCTTTTTGCAATACTCGTTCCATTTCTCTATAAATATTTCCGAAAAATACATACAGGATGGTTCGTCTTAATTTTACCGATTGTATTATTTAGCTATTTTGTTCAATTTATCGACGAGATGATGGATGGTAATACAATTATCCAAACGGCCGAATGGATTCCATCACTCGGGATTAATTTTACAGCATACATTGATGGATTGGGCTTACTATTCGCTTTATTAATAACCGGTATTGGATCACTTGTTGTCCTTTATTCCATTTTTTATTTAGCAAAGGAAAAAGAGCAGCTTCATCATTTTTATGTTTACTTGTTGATGTTTATGGGAGCTATGCTCGGGGTTGTCCTTTCAGATAACGTCATTGTTTTATATACGTTTTGGGAATTTACCTCCCTTTCTTCCTTTTTGTTAATTGGCTTTTGGTATACACGGGAAAAATCTCGGTATGGTGCGCAAAAGTCGATGATGATTACGATATTCGGCGGACTATTGATGCTTGGTGGATTTATCCTGCTTTATCTTATGACAAATACATTTAGTATTCGCGAAATGATTAGTCAAGTTCCAGCAATTATGGATGATAAATTATTTGTACCAGCGTTAATTCTTATTTTATTCGGTGCGTTTACGAAGTCAGCTCAGTTTCCGTTTTATATTTGGTTGCCAGATGCCATGGAAGCGCCGACTCCTGTTAGCGCCTATCTTCATTCAGCGACAATGGTAAAGGCCGGGATTTATCTAGTTGCACGCTTTAGCCCTGTTTTTGCAGGAACAGCAGAATGGTTTTGGATCGTGTCAGCCATTGGGTTATTCACGATGTTTTGGGGTTCATTTAATGCAGTGAAGCAGACTGATTTAAAGGGAATCCTTGCCTTCTCAACTGTGAGTCAATTAGGAATGATCATGTCAATGCTAGGTGTTGGTTCTGCAGCATTAGTGCTTGATTCAGTATCTGACACCTATTATTCTGTTGCTATCGTTGCGGCAATTTTTCACTTAATTAACCATGCCACATTTAAAGGAAGCCTGTTTATGGTTGTCGGTATTATCGATCATGAAACAGGAACACGTGATATTCGGAAATTAGGTGGCTTGATGAGCTTCATGCCGATCTCATTTGCGATTTCGATTATCGGTGCATTTTCGATGGCAGGATTGCCACCATTTAACGGATTTCTAAGTAAAGAAATGTTCTTTACAAGTATGGTTCGAATAACTGAGCTAAATATTTTAAATTTAGAAACACTCGGGCTATTGTTTCCAATTATTGCGTGGATTGCGAGTATATTCACCTTCATTTACAGTATGATTATTGTGTTCAAGACGTTTACAGGAAAATTCCAGCCTGAGAAGCTTAAAACAAAACCACATGAAGCACCTATCGGAATGTTAATTTCGCCAATTATTCTTGCTTCACTTGTGATTATTTTCTTCTTCTTTCCAAGCTTGCTTGAATATACGATTATTGAGCCAGCGATTGCTTCGATCATCCCTGGAATGCTTGGTGCGGATGAAAAGTTCCATGTTCATATTCAGCCATGGCATGGTTTTAATACCGAGCTTTGGATGACAATTGGTGTTGTCCTCATTGGGTTACTCGCCTTTCTTATGTTATCAAAATGGAGTGGAATTTATCGGTTTACTCCAAAGAAATTAACGTTAAATAAAGGCTATGATGCAGCAATAAGAGGTTTAGATAAATCATCATCTACGTTTACACGTTTTTACATGACAGGTTTTATCCGTGATTATCTTGCATACATCTTTATTTTTATGATTGTTATTGTTGGCACATCACTAGTTGTAAAAAATGGCTTTTCCTTTAATTTACGCAATACTGCTCCTGTTGGGATTTACGAAGCAGTGCTTGCCGCCGTAATGGTCATTGGTACAATTACCGTGCTGTTTGCGAAATCACGCCTAACATCCATTATTGCACTTGGGTCTGTTGGCTACTCTCTCTCATTGTTTTTTGTGCTATTTAGAGCACCAGATTTAGCTTTGACTCAGTTATGTGTAGAAACGGTTTCTGTCGCTTTATTCCTGCTCTGCTTCTACTATTTACCAGAGTTAAAAAAGCGTGAGAAAAAACTGCCATTTAAGTTAACAAATCTCATCATTTCCTTAGGCGTAGGGGCAATTGTTACCTTAATTGGGTTAGCCGCGAACAGCCAGCGGGTTTCGGAAACAATTTCTAGCTACTTTATTGAAAATAGCTATGAGCTTGCGGGCGGTAAAAATATGGTCAATGTCATTCTCGTAGACTTTAGAGGCTTTGATACATTGTTTGAAATCACTGTTCTTTGTATTGCTGCATTAGGAATTTATGGCATGATCCGTCTACAGGCGAAAAAGGAGGGAGAAGAGTGAAGAAAACGAACTTAAAAACAAACGATCTTATCTTTCAAACTGCAACGAAGGTGATCGTGTTTCTTATCATCATTTATTCCTGGCATCTCTTCTTTTCCGGTCATTATACTCCAGGTGGCGGGTTTATCGGCGGACTTATGACATCAGGTGCCATCGTCCTGTTGCTGCTTGCGTACGATATTAAAACAGTCGTAAGTATTTTGCCTTTCGACTATATAAAAATGGCTGCATTAGGTCTGCTTATCGCTTTATTAACAGGAATTGGCTCCCTATTCTATAATGTTCCGTTTTTAACCCATACATTTGGATATGTTGAGCTACCGTTGTTAGGAGAAACAGCATTAGCTACCGCTGTCCTTTTTGACCTTGGTGTATATCTCGTTGTTATCGGTGTAACAATGACGATTATTCAAACGATAGGGGAGACGGAATAATGGAAATTTTAATGTGTATCGTTGCTGGTATTTTATTTACAGCAGCAACCTATCTTATGCTATCTAAAAGTATTCTACGGATTATTATCGGCACTGGTCTTTTAAGTCATGGTGCACATCTACTTATTTTAACAATGGGCGGGTTAAAGAAAGGAGCAGCACCTCTTCTAGGTGAACATGCAAAAAGTTATGTCGATCCCCTTCCACAAGCATTAATTTTGACGGCGATCGTGATAAGCTTTGGGGTCACATCATTTTTCCTCGTCCTCGCATATCGCTCCTATCAAGAACTTGGTACAGATGATATGGACCAATTAAGGGGAAATGACCAATATGAATAATTTAATTATCTTACCTATTGTTTTACCGCTGTTAACAGGGATCTTACTCATCTTCTTAGGGAAGAATATCAAATGGCAAAGATGGCTTAGTGCCATATCATCGTTTATCGGAATTATCATTGCCTGCATCGTTGTCCAAACCGTTCATGAAAACGGAATTCAAACGTTGGAAATCGGTAGCTGGAAAGCGCCCTATGGCATCGTACTTGTCGCTGATATGTACTCTAGTTTATTAGTATTAACGACAAGTATCATCGGTTTTACAACCTTGTTGTTTGCCTTTTCAACTATCACCAGAGAAAGAGAAAAATTTTACTTTTATTCAGGTGTTCAATTTTTACTACTCGGTGTAACCGGAGCTTTTTTAACAGGGGATCTATTTAATCTATTCGTTTTCTTTGAGGTCATGCTTATGTCCTCGTACATGCTAATCGTGTTAGGAAGTACAAAGGCACAGCTGAGAGAATCGATGAAATACATCTTAGTAAATGTTATTTCATCCGCTTTATTTGTAATCTCTGTTGCTTACCTTTACGCAGTAACAGGAACGTTAAATATGGCTGACTTAAGCGTTCGAATTACGGAATTAGGTCAATCTGGGTTAATCACTGTTATTTCGATAATGTTTTTAATCGTTTTTGGACTTAAAGGTGCGATTTTCCCTTTATACTTTTGGCTACCAGGATCGTACAATGCTCCACCTACAGTTATCACGGCATTATTTGGTGCTTTATTAACAAAGGTAGGTGTTTATTCACTAACAAGAGTTTACACACTTATTTTTATTCACGATCAAGCATTTACACATCAAATATTGCTTTGGCTAGCTGCTTTAACCATTATTTTCGGGGTTATCGGTTCGCTCGCATATTCAGATATTAAAAAAATCATTATCTACAATATTATAACTGCTGTCGGTGTCATTTTATTTGGTGTCGCCGTAAACAATCAAGCAGCGATTGAAGGCTCTATTTATTACCTAGTCCATGATATGATAATTAAAGGAGCGCTATTTTATTTAGTTGGTGCTATTATCGCAGTAACAGGAACAAGCAATCTAAAGAAATTTAGCGGTTTAATCGCAAGTCATCCTCTTTTAGGTTGGATGCTGTTTATTGCTGCACTTTCTCTTGCAGGCATTCCACCGTTTAGCGGATTTATCGGGAAGCTAAAAATCGTTCAAGGTGGCTTTGAAGCAGGAGAGTATACCTTTTCACTTGTTGTCTTATTGTCGAGTTTATTCGTTCTCTATTCGGTGATGAAAATCTTTATTAACGGATTTTGGGGTGAGCCGGCAAAGAATTTTGCACCAAAGGTTCAGACGATAAAAGGAATGGTATTTCCGATCGCCATTTTATTAATGCTATCGATCGGATATGGTGTCGGTACCCAATGGGTATCACCATATATAACACAAGCGTCTGAAACTCTGCTTGACCCATCAATTTATATACAAGCCGTATTGAAGGAGTAGTGCATATGGCCTTTCAATTATTATTAAATGTGTTTCTAGCCTTTACTTGGATGTTTCTTTCAAATGATTATTCACCGCTCGCGTTTTTTAAAGGATATTTTTTCGGCCTAGTCGTCATCTTTTTTCTTAGAAGATTTTTTCACCGCCGCTTTTACGTTTACAATGTCATTGCGGTCATTAGATTGCTCATGATTTTCTTAATCGAGCTAATAAAATCAAATCTTTCGGTATTTAAAGTGATTTTATCACCGAGGCTTAAAATGACACCTGGGATATTTGCTTTAGAAACTGAGCTTGAAAAGGATTGGGAAATTACAATTCTCTCTAATCTAATTACCCTAACTCCTGGAACGCTTGTGCTTGAAGTATCAGATGACAATAAAACGTTATATATTCACGCTATGGATATCGAAGATGTTGAACAAGCAAAACTTGATATTAAAAATACATTTGAAAAAGCAATTAAGGAGGTAAGCCGATAATGTTTGAATTTGTCATCCATCTATCATTACTAATTGTAGCAATCTCTACCTCCTTATATATCTATCGCCTTATTAAAGGACCTACAACACCTGATAGAGTCATTGCCCTTGATGCAATTGGGATTAATTTAATTGCGATCACGGCAATTATTTCAATTTCTTTAAAAACCTCTGCCTTTGTTGAGGTCATTCTGTTAATAGGAATATTAGCGTTTATCGGAACAGTTGCATTTTCTAAATACTTAGAGAAGGGAGAGATCATTGAAAATGACCGAAATCAGTAATTTCATCATTGGTTTTTTCATTCTTCTAGGTTCAATACTAAGTTTAGTCGCAGCGATAGGTGTTGTACGTCTACCAGATGTTTATACCCGTAATCATGCCGCATCTAAAAGTGCAACACTTGGTGTCATTTTCATTCTATTTGGTCTATTCCTTTATTATCTGCTTACTGAGCATCAGGTGAATTCACGTGTATTGCTAGGAATTGTCTTTGTCTTTATTACCGCTCCTGTTGCCGGTCATTTAATAAGCCGTGCAGCTTATAATATTGGTGTCCCTTTATGGAAGGGAAGTGTACAGGACGATTTAAAGAAGGCACGGAGTAAGAAGAAATTGATGAGATGAGCTGTATAGCTCATCTTTTTTTGTTAGATTATGTGTTAAAGATTATTGATTTTTACCACTTCGTTAAATGGAAATAGTGGGTGATATTCCTGTGGTAGAAGTTTTTCAAAAGGAGACCTTACAGGAAGATGCTAATACCGTGGTGGCTACTGGAATGCAAGCGGTAATTTACATCCAAGATTAACAGCACCTTTATGTTAAACAGGGAAATGCGAATCATAAAAAAACTAGCCTACAGCTATGAGTAGACTAGTTTAGTTTCGGTTTCTTCTGTAAAATGGCCATCGTACATCTTGATACACATATAAGCTCAGCTTCTTCATCAACAATTTTTACTTCCCATACCATCGTTGTTTTTCCTATATGTAATGGTTTTGCATGAGCGGTAACAATCCCGTCCCTTTTGCCACGGATATGATTTGCGTTAATTTCCAGCCCTACACATGCTTGGGTATCATGATCGATAAAATGAAATGCACCGACACTTGCTGCTGTCTCCGCTAATGCGACAGATGCTCCGCCATGCAATAATCCGAAAGGCTGGTGTGTTCGATGATCAACAGGCATTGTTGCCACAACTCCATCATCTGAAACAGATAAAATATTAATCCCTAACGCTTCCATCAATGTGTTTTTTACATTGTAATCCACAATATCCCCTCTATTCATTAGGCTATTTTTGTATCCTTTGTAGCTTTATACGAAATAGTTTTAGTGTCGGTAATTTCCTCAACTCTTAGCAAAAGTCTCGATCTATTATCATGGAAACATTCATTTCGTTTCTAATCAATAACCCCTTCTGCCTTTGCAATCAGTACAGCCTCTGTACGGCTGCTCACATTTAGTTTATTAAAAATGGAGGTTAAATTATACTCAATGGTTCTTTTACTTAAATGGAGTTGATCCGCAATTTCTTGGTTCGTCAGTCCTTTTTCAACCTCTTGTAAAATGGATTTTTCCCGTTCTGTAAAAACCTGCTCAACCGATGAATGAATCGGCTTCGTTTGTTTTTGACTAAGAAGATTTTTTAAATATGTATATGGTACAATTATTTCTCCCTTTATCACATGATGGATAGTGGAAAGAAGCATTTCCTTGGACTCTGTTTTGCTAATCGCCCCATGAATCCCAAGACGTACAGCCTCTTCAAAATAATCCTCTACATCATATCCAGTAAATAAAATAATTTTGCATGCCGGGTGCTTCTTGAGGATTGACTTTGAGAGCTCCATTCCGTTTATATCCCCAAGATTCAAATCTAATAAAATTACATGGTATGGAGAGAAATCATATTGTTCAAATGCCTCAATGGTATACTCCAAATCTAAGCAATCTACCTGAATATCAGGCTCAGTTTCAAGAATTGCTTTCGTTCCTTCCCTAACTGCAGGATGGTCATCTACAACTAAAATATGAATCATTGCTTTCACTTTTTTACTCTCCTTAATACATATTGTTATAAAAAGACTTGGCAATTGCCAAGTCTTATTTAAATCTCGATATCTACCTTTACACCTTCACCAATTGCAGAATTTATCGTGATTGTCCCTTTTAATGCCTTTACTCTTTCCGAAATACCCGATAAGCCCATGCTCTCTGTTTTATCCTCAAGACTTTCGTATTCAAACCCTACTCCATCATCCTCGTAATGAAGGACAATCTTGTCTTTTATACAAACAAGGATGATGAGAACACTTGCAGCCTTCGAATGCTTTTGTGCATTTGTTAAAAGCTCCTGAACAATCCGATATAAATTCAACTGTGTATCAATATCAAGATTCATTGTAAAATTGCCAGTATTTAACCGAATATCAAACGGAACGATTTCCTGATACTGCATAACAAGCTTATTTAATGCCTTTACTAAGCCTAAATCATATAAAAGCTGCGGCCGTAACTCTTGGCAAGTTTCACGAGTTGTCTTAATGATTTTTGTCATATTGTAATTCATATCTCGCAATTGCTTTTTCAACTGAACTGATTCATTGTCAACACCTGCTAACGCTAATTCACACTGTCTCTTCAGGGAAACTAAATCCTGTAATACAGAATCATGCAAATCCTTAGCTAAATTTGACCGCTGCTTCTCTTCGATTGAAAACAATAGCTTTGTAAGCCAGCCAGGATTATCTCCCTCTGTTTTAACCTCTTGTAAGTGCTGCATCAATTCATCTATTTTCAAAAAGTTCTCTAACGAAACATTCGTATAAAAAGCTAAAGTCTTTAGCCAGGATATTTCATCCCGCGTTAAAATTGGCGTATTTAATATGGATAAACAAAGCAAAACATAGCTTTTATTCTCTGTCTCACCGATATTAATGACAAATCCCTTATCAACCTCAATAATTTTCCCAATCTCTGTTGAGACAGCTTGAATTTGTGTTATATAAGGTGAATAATCGCATTCCTTCGCATGTAAATCAACTTGTCGAATCTTCTTATCTTTATCCACCTCAATGACAAATGCCTTACTTACAAGCAATACATCAACAATCACCTGTTTAAGCTCAGAAATAACCTGCTCTAAATTATTTGCTTTCCGAATGCTTTGGGTGTATTTGAAAATGCTATCTTGGTAGTTATGTTTTTCAGAAAACCTCTTTAGGCGGAACCTAAAATCTATAATCTCTTTTAAATAAAAAACTAAAACTATTCCTAGAAAAACATAAATTGACAACTGTATAGGATAAAAAGTAGGATTTGTTTCTCTTAAATTAAGCATAATTCCTACAATTAGAAACGTAGGAATCACAGCCAATAGAGAATAATATCTAATTCTTCCTAGTAAAAATTCAATATCATAAATTTTAGTAGCCAAAAACTGGTAAACTAACGAGAATGGAATCAACAATAAAAATGCTGCTAAAAAAGTTGCTGAAAATATATATTCTTGAAATATCACATATGGAATAACATAAAATAGTAAAAATGGTGTAAAAGCTAGTACATTCGTTACAATTAGTATTTTAACTAAGTATGCTTGTTCAGAATACTTTATTTTCTTCAATCCTAAAAACTTTAGTACAAAAGTCAAGACTAATAGAATTAAGAAAGTGCTTAAATTAATCACCCTTGTAGCAGTAAAACTAATTGTTACAAAAGGATGCATTAACTCTATTAGTACATTAAGACCAATAAGTATATAACCGAAAATAACAAATTTAAAACTAAAAAGATTTTTACCTAGTTCTTTAAAATATTGATAAATAAAATGAAGATAACTGACAGGTACCAAATTAAATAGTACTAAATTGATATAGCGACAGAGCATATCTCCCCTTGAAGACCCACTAGCAGTAATATAAGCCATACCAATAATTAACAAGAACGCACTTAACAAGTTAGCTGATTTGATATTGACATTTTTATTTGAACGAAATATAAAGTATATACAAAAGAAACATAAAAACAATACCGTTAATGGAATAATAATAATAAATAAGCTCTGATAACTTATTAATGTAGTGGGAATTACATATTCTTTTACATTCCCATTGTGCATAACCTTTAAAGATCTTAATTGTTCGAGGATTCCATAATTAACTGCAGGTTTATGCAATAGAGGGTCTTTATTATTTATCTCTACAACAATATCACCTATGTTAAAATTAATTTTATCAGACCATGACTTAGGCTCAATCCCATTAATAATCATTTGATTGTCCTCAGTTATTTGAACCCCCGAACCAATATATGGATATTTATAATTTAGCATTATAATATAACAAGTTAAAATCACACTGAAAATTGCTGCAATAAAAAAAAGTTTCCTAAAGGTAATACGCATTAATAACACCTTTCAATTTTTATATCCAATAATAATTCATTAGCTTATCCGTACTAAGTATTCCCTCAATCACCGACAAAACGTCATCTAACTCCACACCTAGTAAACTGGCTTGTCCATTCATAACCTTTTCTATTACTTCTGGATTTTCCAGTAAAAAATTAACAATCTCTTGCATTTTCATTCTCCTTATTGAGCTATTTTTTAGAAAAAATCAATTTGGACTTAATCATATCAATAGCCTCTAAATCTATATCTAATTTATCGATTATTCGAGCTGCGCGGTTTAGTGAGATATTTTTCATCACATTCATATATTGAGCAACACCAGCATGAAACAGCTTCTCTTTATAAGCTTTAAAGCTACCAAATTCCTCTTCTATTGTTTTATTGCTCCTATAAAAAGCCATTAACTCTCTTGCATGTTGATTAAAGTTTTTTTGTAAATATAGCCTTGCTAAAGAGCGTTTTTCTTTTAATAGGTCATTTTTCTCAGGATTAAATAAATCTCTAAAGTCATTATCAATTTGAGCTGCAATCCCGATTTGATAGGAGTATTGTTCAACTTCTGGATGAAAGGTGTTTGCCAGCAGCATCCCTGATTGAGCTGACAACGCAATAAGTGAGCCAGATTTACGCTTCATAACATTCATATACTCTTCTTCTGTGTTAACGGAGTTTTTCAGATCATCATGCTGACCTTCCATCGCTTGACTTGCAAAGGTTAAAAACGTTTGCAGAATCTTGAATTTGGAAGCTGCTGATAATGATATGACTGTCTGCTGACTGAGCGTATATAAGGTTGTCGCAGCATTTAAGGCAAGAGATGAGTCCATTTGCATCCATAGCTCATTTTTATTATCTAAATCTTCCAAGTCATCAAAAATATCAAAGGATAAAAGTAACAATTCCACTGCTGCAGCTAGCTTGAATACTTCTGGATCTTCTCCTCGAAAAGCATGATGATGGATAATTGTTATCAATCCAAAATGACATTGCTGCTTTGTTTCAATAAATGAATAGAGTAGATTTTGGAGATCACAATGATTAATATTAGTGGTAATTGCTTGTTTCATATGGTGCTTGATCAATTCATCATGATTTGCAGTGATCACAATCACCCCTTTGATATAATTTTACTATATTCTACTTTGAAAGAGTAGTAATTATAGTATATTATACCCCTCACCACTATTACATTTTTACCTTCCCCTCCATTTTATGTCAATAAATAAAAATAAAAAAACTTGGCCTATGGCCAAGTTTCAGACTGTAGACAAACTCGATAAAATCGAGTTTGCATACAGTCTTTTTTTATTTAAAATATTTATTAATAGATATTTTAGAGGTGATGGATAATGATGACAAGAAACAATAATAC